>LUCD01000061.1 GCA_001593925.1 Candidatus Bathyarchaeota archaeon B26-1 | reverse complement strand
AGACTCGGATTCTGTTGCCTTACCGATTCTATCCCAGTCTATATTCTTCACGATCGCTTTGAGGTGCTCTTTAAGGATTTTGTCGGCTTTCTCGAAGCCCAGTCTACCCGAGTTCCAAGTGACGAAGGGCGGGTAGAAGGAGGCCTCTTTAAACTTCGCCTTCCCACCCTCAATCTCAAACTTGACGTATCCGAGCTCCCTCAAGTAGCATGCGTCGTTAGGGCAGAGTATATCGATCTCCTTCATCTCGTGTTTGAGGTAAAGAACTTTATAGTCGTTTGGGTCCTCTATAAACGTTCCACAGGGACATTGAATCCTATCCATTGCGCTCTCCAACCCATTCACCTCCCCTTAGGACTCCTCCAAATCCTCAGCCGTTATCGTAAGGGCTCTCCTCCGCTCGATATTCTCGATCTCACCGTCCCTTAAGAAGACAACCCTGTCACTTATATCGATCATCTTGAGGTCGTGGGTTGCACAGATGATCGTTGTCCCCCTCTCAACCTTCAGACGGTATAGGAGCTGAACTATGGCGAAACCCGTGTTGAGGTCTAGGTTTCCAGTCGGCTCGTCTGCCAATATTAAAGACGGATCGTTGGCTAAAGCCCTAGCTATGGCGACGCGTTGTTGCTGGCCTCCGCTAAGCTCGCCGGGTCTGTGGTCGACTCTATCCCCCAACCCAACGAGGGTTAGGAGCTCCACGGCCTTCTTCTCTCTCTCCTCCCTAGGCACCCCGAGGAAGATCATGGGTAGGGCCACGTTCTCCTTGGCTGTTAGAACCGGGATGAGGTTGAAGGTCTGGAAGATGTATCCGACCTTCTTGCATCTCAGCCACGCTATCTGGTTGGGCTTCATACGGAAGACGTCTACGCCGTCGATTAGTACGTTTCCCTTCGTCGGAGTGTCTATACCCCCGATCATGTTGAAGAGCGTTGTCTTACCTGAGCCGGAGGGACCCATGACGGAGAGGTACTCGCCGTGGGGAATCTGCAGGTTTATCCCCTTTAGAGCGTGAATTTCCTCACCTCTCAAATGGTAGACCTTGTGGACGTCCCTCACCTCTACGGCCATAACTTTCTCCATGGCACAGTCCTTCCATCCGACCAGTCGTCTTATAATCTCAGGTAAATATTAATAATTCTTTTGGTATAGCCCGATTCTCGGTTGACCTCACCTATCCCAAGGGATGAACCAGCTTCTTAACCATTAAGTAGGCGTCCTCCCCGTCCGCGTAGTACCCCTTAATAATCTTCTTGATCTCGAATCCGACCTTCTTGTAAAGGTTTATAGCCGGCGTGTTGCTCACTCTAACCTCCAGATAGCACTCCTTAGCCCCATACTTCACAGCCATGGCCTCTAAAGCCTTAGAGACCAAGGCGTATCCTATGCCTCTTCTCCTGTACTCGGGTAGGACAGCTATAGAGATTGTGTGACCTCTCTTGAGTATCCCTAAGGGCTTGAAGGACAGCAGGCCGGTCTCGATCCGGCACATTATGTACCCGACTATCACCCCCTTGTCTTCTGCCACTAGGAAAGTCTCCGGAAACCTTTTAAAGTGGTCCATGAAGAAGTAGCTCGGGTAGTTCTCCGGTAGACACATCCGGTTAATGTACATAACCTGTTCCAAATCTTTGGGCTCGAAGGGCCTCAACTTAATGTTCGGTTGCAACTTGGATCTTCAACCTAAACATTACTTAGAAATAAGAAAAAATAAATCATTAATATCCTTTTATTCTTTGCGGATTAATTAGCGCGCTTTGATTATCTTTTCTTTTATGTTATTTTTGCTTTGCGGACCAACTCTTCTGGTGGTGGGTCTCGCTTCTATTCTTGGCTGGTTTTATCGGTTCTCTGTTAGTCTCGACGTAGTGTTTCTTTCTTCCTTGTTCTCGTTCAACCCCCTCCTCCGGCCTTATGAACCTTGATGCCAGTAGAGTCAACAGTGATTACAATCGGCCCATCTGAGAGCCTTAGAGGCTCGTAAAGTGAAAGATATAAGTTGAGTATACGCCTTCTGAGGCTTGAATGGTCTGCTGAGGAAAGCCATGGAACGAGCTTCTTCAAGGCGCTGGTGAACCATTCAAGTTGCCTGCAAGAAAACCCGAGCAGGTAACGAGCAAAGAAAGAACTCCGCCTATCTCTCCGTCAGCATGTAGGGACGGCCGGCCTTCTTGCGGGTCATATACCTCAACTCAGGGTAACAGCTCTCAAAAATTGAGGGTGAAAAAGGAACTCATACCAAGCCTAATCAAACGTTCATCAACGCCTCTCCAGTCCATAGACGCCCTCAACACAAAAACAAAGAAGAAAAATTACTCCGCAAAGGTATATTTTTATTTGGTCATGAGGAGAAGAATTATTTAAATCCTTTAGTAACTAAGAAGAGGCTGAGAAACCTTGAACTACCAAGAGCGGTTAAATCGATATGTAACTGCTCTGCGCAACGAAAAACCTGATTGCATTCCTATACGTCCATTTGTCGCTGAGTTTGTCGCAAAATATGCGGGCTATACTTGTCAGGAAGTAACACATGATTATAGGAAGGCATTTCAGGCAGTGCTTAAATGCGCTAGAGATTTCGACTGGGATGCGATGGTGCCCAACATGGTTTATGTCTGGACAGGTCTGACGCAAGCCTTAGGCTTAAAATATTATGCGATACCGGGCATCGATGTCTCTCCTAATACTCCGTTCCAATATCTTGAACCCTCCGAGCAAAGGGCGTTTATGAAACCAGACGAGTATAACATGCTGATCGATGATCCCACATCGTTTTTGTACAATGTATGGTTACCGCGTGTTTCGAGAGAAATTGCAGGTGAAGATTCATTTTCGTACCGTAGCAAACTTGCCCTCGTAAAAGGCGCTATGGCTATGAGCGAGTACTTTGATGCACTTGCATCTCAGGCGGAAAGAATGAGAAGAGAAACAGGAACGGTGTCGGCTATAGCTGGCATCCTTAAAGCCCCACTTGACATCATTGCTGATAAGCTACGCGGATATATCGGTTTAGTTAAAGACTTGCATAGACAACCTGAAAAGGTGCTTGAGGCTTGCGAAGTCCTCGCTCCGCATCTGACAAAAGTTGCACTTATGACCGCCGACCCGACGAAAACCGTGCCTATAGGTTTTTGGATGCATCGAAGCTGCGTGCCCTTCATTAACATGAATCATTTCAAAAACATTTTCTGGCCTACTCTTAAACCGATCATTGAAGAGCTCTGGTCTCATGGGCATCAAGTACTTTTTTATGCAGAGGGCGACTGGACTCCGCACCTTGAGACCTTCGCCGAACTACCTGAAGGTAGCATAGTTTTCCACATCGACAGAACCGACATTTTAGAGGCACATAAAAAGTTGGGGAGAAAGTTCTGTTTAAGCGGGGGCTTACCTAACTATCTACTTTCCGTTGGAACACCCGAAGATGTGAAGCGCTACTGCAAGAAGATTATTGATAAAGTAGCCTCAGACGGAGGTTACATAATGGACGCATCAGCCATTATTCAAAATGATGCTAAAATCGAAAATATTAAAGCAATGACCGACTTCACACGTAAATACGGAAAATATGAGAGTGACGCTCCGCAGGATTCGAAGCGTGAGCAAACATTTTCCGGGCAAACAGTTGAAGAAGACTCATCAGCGCGTTTCAAAAAATTAAAGGTTAAACCGGGCGTCTGCATTCCTTGGAGCGAGAAACGCAAAGAAATAAAGATTTTAGGGGATGAAAAAATCGTAGAGAGGATATGGGAGGAAATTGAATCGTTCGGATACTTATTTATCTGGCAAATTCTGCTCTCCTTCTAAAAATCCTTAATAGGCTTAAACATGAGAATAGAGAATTCACAGATTAATCCGCAAAGCGTCCTTTCACAGTTACTCTTCCTTGGTAGGAGCTGGCACAACCGTGTTTCCGCTCCTTATAACGGTGATCTTGGCGTTCCTCCCGACCTCTCCCAGAACATGCCGTAACGCTTCGTTGACCGTTCTATGAGCTCTAGAGCCGAAGATTTCGAGGGCGTAGTGGTCGGGTAGAACCGAGACAAGGTGTATTCTAGACCTTTCCATCGCCCTCATAAGGAGGTAAGCCACGTATCCACCGAATGTGAACCTTCTCCTCAAACGCCTCTTTAGGGCTTCAGCCTTCTTAAACCGTTTCACCGCCGCGTGGAAGGATTCTTCTCCACAACCCTCAAGGCACTCAGCCACCAAGACGAAGGTTCCGCCCCGCTTCAAAAACTCCAAGCCGTTCATAACCCCGAGGGAAGCCGTGCAGAGGTTCCTGTCGTGAGGTGTTCCCCCGGGGCTCAAGAAGACTATATCCGCTCTCCTTTCAACCTGAACTGCATACATGTCTTCGAGGAGCCTCACCCCGCGCATGAAGGACTCATCTATGGAGCCGGAGAAGGCGGCTAAAACCTCTCCCCGACTGTTCCTAACAACGTTCACTGCGAAGTCAACATCCACGAGCCTAGACGCCTCAACCATATCTTCGTGAACAGGGTTCCCGTCGAGAATCCCCATCCTCGCGTTAGGGTTGAGGGCTAGAGTCAAGTTGCTCTGAACAGTTTTCTCGTCCGCGATCCCGGGGAGGATCGCCTCTCGGCCGCCCCCGTAACCCGCGTATGGGTGGAGCTCAACGAAGCCCACCGTGACTTTTAGGTCGGCCTCGACGAAGGCACTGTTTAAGCGGATCTTCCCCGATTGGGTTCCTCCAACCTCGACGCAACTGTCGCCTTCAGGATCGTGGAGTTTGACGTCGACTCCTTTCAGCGGTTATGGCCTCTATGCCTGCGCTTCTATCTGGGGCTGTGGGGTCGTAGGCCACCAGAACCTTGACTCTTCGATCTTCAACACCGGCCTCCCTCAGCTCCTTCAGGAGGGCCTCCAGAATCGTCCGGTTGATCTGGGCGTCCGCATCCTTAGAATTCTTGACGACTATTGCAACCTTCATGTCCGGCTTGGCGAGTTCGGAGAGCCTCTCTGCGCCGACCGGGTTCTCTATAGCCTTCTCGACCTCGGCCCTCGGGTCATCGACTCCCCTAGCCTCCTTAGACTCTAATGTCTCTATGAGGTTTCTCGTTGGAACCCTTAGACATACCTCGGTGTCGCCGTACGGAAGCCACACATCCACCAAACGGAAGCCTCTCCTCCCAGCCTGAGAACAGATACCTTAAGATGATTTGGGCATGTTCGATTTAAATGATGCTTCGATGCGAAGAGCCTTCACCGTTTTAGCAGACACTTGATTATCTTCTCAGCTATGAGCCTTGAGGCCTCGACTTGAGCCTCATCCGTCTGAGCCCCGATGTGCGGCGTGCAGACGACGTTGGGTAGCCTGATCAGCCTCAAATCTCTCGGAGGCTCAACTGTGTAGACGTCTAAGGCGGCTCCCCCAAGCCTACCGGACTGAAGCGCGTTTAGGAGAGCCTCCTCGTCCACGACGGCTCCCCTAGACGTATTTATGAGGACCGCTCCCTCCTTGATCAGGCTGAGCTCCCTCGCCCCTATCATTCCACGGGTCTCCTCGGTGAGGGGGACATGTATCGAGACCACGTCGCTCCTCCTCAGCAAATCTTCTAGGGGAACGAACTCGGCTTCGAGCTCTTTGAGGACCTCCGGGCTTGGAGGAGTCCTCTTCGTGAAGAGTATCTTCATCCCGAAGGCTTTAGCCAGCCTCGCAACCCTGAGGCCGACGTTCCCTAACCCTATCAAGCCTATGGTCTTGCCTTTGAGCTGCCAGCCTTTAAAGCCATCGGCCCTCCTTCATGGATTTGTCGGCTGAGGGTATCTTGCGGGCTAAGGCGAGTATGAGCCCGATCGTCAACTCTGCTGTGGAGTCGGCTGGGGCCTCAGGCGTGTTGAGGACGGTTATCCCCCGCTTCTCAGCCGCTTCAACGTCTATGTTGTCGAGGCCGACCCCGGCCCTCCCGATGACCTTAAGCCTCTCAGCGCGCTCTATGAGTTGGCGGGTGACCTTCGTCCTGCTCCTAACTATGAGAACGTCGTAGTTCCGGATTACCCTGCTCAGCTGGTCAGGCGTTATCTCGGGCCTAACGTCGACCTCGAAGCCCGCCTCCCTCAACATCTCTATCCCAACGTTCTTTACGGGGTCGCAGACGAGAACCCTCAATCTCTGAGGTTGTGAAGGACGAGTTTTGGACGGGTCGGCCATGGCAGCTGTCACCCTCAACGTGCATGAAGGTTTCAGACCACAAGTAAGACCCTGACCCCAGATAAATCTTAGGCTCGATGCGGCGCTGAACGGGGCGGCCGCAAGCAGATGAAATCTTAAATTCAGCTCTCCAAAAAATATATTGGACCGTTAAGACCGTTGAAGGGTGGTCGACTATAACATTCTTGGTGGGGATAGTTGGTAAGCCGAACGTCGGGAAGTCGACGTTCTTCAGCGCCGCAACCCTAGCAACAGTCGAGATCGCCAGCTACCCCTTCACAACGATAAAGCCTAACAGGGGAATCGCGTACCTGAGGGTGAAGTGCGTCTGCAAGGAGTTCGGGGTTCAAGACAACCCTGTGAACTCCATCTGCACCAACGGGGTTAGACTCATACCGGTTGAACTCATAGACTGCGCAGGCCTAGTCCCAGACGCGTGGAGAGGCAGAGGTCTAGGAAACCGGTTTCTAGACGAGATCAGGAGAGCGGACGCCTTGATTCACGTTGTAGACGCGTCAGGCTCCACCGACCTAGAGGGCAGAGCCGTCAAACCCGGCTTCCACGACCCGGTTGAGGACGTCCTCTTCTTGGAGAAGGAGATCACCATGTGGATCGTCCAGATACTGAATCGGGGGTGGCCTAGGCTCGCCAGAACCGTGGAGGCAGGCGCTAAGGACCTTTACACCTCCCTAGAGGAGAGGCTGAGCGGCCTCGCAATAAAGAGAAGCCACATAGTAGAGGCTGTGAGGAGGACACACCTCAACGGGGAGAAACCTACCAAGTGGAGCGAAGAGGACCTCGTAAAGTTCGTAGACGAGTTGAGGAGAGCCTCGAAACCTATGCTCCTAGCCGCCAACAAGATCGACTTGCCGGGAGCCGAGGAGAACGTGGAGAGGCTCAGGGAGCTCGGCTACATAGTGATCCCGTGTTGCGCGGAGGCGGAGCTCGCCCTAAGAAGAGCCGCGGAGAAGTCCCTCATAGAGTACGTGCCGGGAGACCCAGACTTCACCGTAAAGAACCCTGAGAAGATGACTGAAGCCCAGCTGAGAGCCTTAAGGATAATCCGTGAACGCGTCCTCGCCAAGTTTGGGGGTACAGGCGTCCAGGAAGCCATAAACGCGGCCTTCTTCAAGCTCTTGAAGATGGTAGTCGTCTACCCCGTTGAGGACCCTGAGAGGCTCACGGACCACAACGGGAGGGTTCTACCCGAGGCGAGGCTCGTCACGCAGGGAACCACGGCCAGAGAACTCGCTTACAAGATACACACGGAGCTCGGGGAGAGTTTCATATACGCCGTGGATGCTAGAACCAAGAGGAGACTCGGGGAAGACTACGTTCTCAAAGACGGAGACGTCATCTCCATAGTCAGCGCGAAGAGGAGAGCATAACCGATCGACCTCTTACTTTCCAAACCTCCTCTTCCTCCTCTGGTATGTTCTCACGGCTCTGAGGAGGTCTATACGCCTAAACTCAGGCCAGTACACATCTAAGAAGCAGAGCTCGCTGTACGCGGACTGGTAGAGGAGGAACCCGCTCAACCTTTCCTCTCCAGACGTCCTTATGATGAGGTCGGGGTCCTGCTTCGGCATGTGAGAAGTGTAAAGGAAACGTTCAAAGGTAGCCTCGTCGATCTCCTCCACCTTGAGCTTATTCTCCTTAACGTTTAGGGCTATCTCTCTGGCGGCGTCTATTATCTCGGCTCTACCACCGTAAGCCAAAGCTATATTCAGGAAATAGTCGTCGTAATCCTCTGTGGCCTTCTCCACGCGCCTAACGATCTCCTGAAGCCTCTTGGGGAGGAGATGGAGCCTCCCAATGATCTTGATGCGAACCCTACGCTTATGGATCATATCGTTCTTGAGTATCTCTTCGAGCTTAGCCTCAAAGAGCTTCATGAGCTCCTGAACCTCCCTCCTCGGCCTCTTGAAGTTCTCGGTTGAGAAGACGTATAACGTAACGGATTTTATGCCGAGGTCTAGACACCACTTAAGGACATCCTCGGTCTTGTCTGCTCCGTGGCGGTGGCCGGCCCAAGGATGCATGGAACGGTTAACCGCCCACCTCCTGTTTCCATCCAGAATTATGCCTATATGCTCAGGCATAGTCCCGTTCTTAACTTGTTGCCACAGCCACTTCTCGTAGAGCTTGTACACGCCGAGTATGGAGAGCAGACCCTTGAGCATAACTAGACCCTCGCCTCCTTCAAGGCTTGAGCGCATGGGCATGACCGCTTCCTTGGAAGATTCTTAACGGTCTCCATTAAGACTTTTTTGATCTTTGGAGTAACCCTCTTGGAGGCGTCGATGACTTCCTTCGAGGTCACCCTTCCGCTTATGCCCGCAGCCATGTTCGAGACGAAGCATAACGTTGCGTAGCAGACTTCGAGTTCGCGGGCTAAAACCGCCTCCGGGACACCGGTCATCCCCACAACGTCGCACCCCAACATCTTGAAGATGCGAATCTCAGCCGGAGTCTCGTAGCGGGGGCCCTCCGTACAAACGTAGACGGCGCGGTTCCAGACCCTAACCCCCGCCTCCTCAGCCTTCTCGATCAGGAGCCTACGGATTTCGGGGCAGTAAGGCTCTGAGAAGTCGATGTGGGTTACGGGGCTTCCATCATAGAAGGTGGAGACGCGGCCCTTCGTGAAGTCGACGAGGTCGTGGGGTACAACAAGGTCTCCCGGCTTAAAGCCCGTATTTATGGCTCCTACAGCATTCGTCGCTATGATCCGGTCGACCCCGATCTTATGGAGTGCGTAGATGTTCGCTCGATAGTTCACCATGTGGGGAGGGGTTGTGTGGCGTCTTCCATGGCGTGGCAGGAAGGCCACCCTTCTACCTCCAACATCCCCGATCGAGATTTGCGGCGGAAAACCGTACGGCGTCCCAACAGTGACCCGTTCAGCTCCCTCGAGCAAATCCTCTAAACCGGTTCCGCCGATTATAGCGATCTCAGCCAGTTTATCTTCCTCCATCGTCACGCGCCTCCTGAGACGCGGCGACCCCTCCAACACGCTCGCTACTCCTTGGCTTCCCGCGGACTCCCAAAGAACCTCCTATACTTCCTGCTTAGAAGATACATTCCGAAGCCTGAAGCGACGACGACTATTATGCCCGCTACCGTGGAGAAGACGAGCCCGTAGGGGGGAACCTCCGGATGGAGAAGTATCACGGAGACCTGGTTGAAGATCACCCACAACCAAATGCATGTGACGAGCATGGTTGTTGTCCTCCAGAACCTTGAGTCCCTCTCCATGAGGTACCGGATGAGCTTCCCAGAGATGGATATACCGATGCCGATCGTTATCAACGTCATAGACTTGGAGATCATGTTTCCGAGGATGAAGGGGAGGAGAGCAAGCCACGAAGCCATGTCTGCAGGCCACGGGTAAGGTATCTTCCCGGCAACGTAGGACCAAGCCTGATAGAGGCTTATAGCGACGAGTATGACCCCCATACCCAAAGAGAACCTCGTGATTAGCTCTGGAAGGTAATAGGCCTGGGTGAACCAGTTATAGAACCTAATGATCTTCTCGTCAAGCCTGTATCCTCTCGTCAGGAGGTATGAGCCCACTATGAAGAGGGCGGCTATCCAAGCCCACGTGCCGATGTCATAGGGGATGAAGACCCCTATAAACCAGAGGGAAGCCAAGACTATGAGGAGGAGGCCGGGCAGTCCCAGAGCCATCTTCGAGTATCGGGGATCCTCCACGAGCATCTTGAGGTACTTGGAGAAGATAGCGGCTGTCTCCTCTATCGACTCGCTGTGCTTCACAACCACCCTCCTAACGGAGGTTACTGGAACCCTAGACTGGACGAGGGGGAGTATGTCCTCGTCTGAGAACCCGTCCGTAACGAGGATTACGCCGTCAGCCGGGAAGCCCTCAAGAACGCGCTTCAGCTCCGAGACTATCTTCCTGTCGGCTTCAACCCCTCCCAGCTCGGAGCCCGCTATCGTTGCAACCTCGTAGATGTCATTGGACTTCTGGCTGAGCTCGTTGTATATCCTTATGGCCTCAAACATGGTGTTGGCGTCGGCCTCCTCCGGGTCCGTGAGGATGAGCTTCAAAGCGGCGTCCATGTTCCGGCTTCTTCCCACTATGGGGGTCTCAACATTAGCCTTCTTCCCAACATCGTTGTCCCTATCAACACATAGGATCAGAACGCGTTCCCGAACGTCCGAGTCTAAACCCTCGGACTTCTCAGCTGGCTCGGCCATCCCCTTTCTCCCATCTGCCACGATAAGTAGCAGCCCATTATATTTTGTCTCAACCTCCTTTTTAAGGTTCTGAACCAGTAGTTTCTAAGCGGAGGGTTAAAGGGGCTCTGGGCGGAGGCTCAGACCTTACCCTTCTCTACGAGTATCTTGAACTCCTCGAAGGTTAATGGTTCCTTCCGTTTCAGCTTCTCCAAAGCATGTTTCTCAACTTCCTTCTGAGCCTCTAGGAGGCGCTTAGCCCGCTCCTCCTCCTCAAGCCTCCTCAGTTCCTCCCTACACTCCCTAACCTCCTTCGAGACATCCCTACACTTCGCATCCAAGACCCTGCATCTCTCCCTGACCTCGAGGTATTGCCTCTGAACCTTGTCGGCGTCAGCTCTTAGTTTCCTGATCTCCCGATAGAGCTGGAGGAGGCGTTCGTGGTGAGATTGGCTCTCCTCCGCGGCTCTCAAGAGTTCCTTATGGCTCTCTTCAGCCTTAACCCTGAAGGATTCGGCCTCCCTCCTAAGCCTAGACGCCTCCTCCAGGAGGCTTCTCGCCGCTCTGTGAACCGCAAGTTGGTTCTCCAGTCTTCTAACGTTCTCGACGAGTCTCCTCTCCTCCTCCAAGGGAAGAGGCTCGGTCTGTATTATCCATTCAACCTTCTCGATCTCGCCTTTGAGTTCTCGGGCGCTTTTAGGGGGGAGCCTCCGCATGACCTCCCTCAGTTTCAGATTGACCTCTTTCATTTTCTTGAGGGCTTCGCGGCGGCGTCTCCAGAACTCCTCCCGCGCCTCCTTGAGCCTCTTCACCTCACTGTTGAGGGCGTCACGCTTCTCCCTCAGTTTGGCGGCTTCAGACCTCAGCCTCTCGGCTTCCCTCCGTAGGGCGTCCCTCTTCTCGGCCAGCCTCTCAGCCTCAAATCTTAGGGTGTCACGTTCACCTCTCAGCCTCGAGAGTTCAAGGCTCAGCTCTTCCGCTCTTCTCTTAAGCTCTTCGGTCGTAGGCCTCATTGTTTTTCTCTAACCTTAAGGATTTAGGGACCCCTTATTTTTGTTGTGTATGGGTGGTAATTCTTATATAGTTGGATGGATTATCCATCTAACGTGACCATCCAAAAACCTACCACGCCACAACTCTCAACCAAAGATTTGAGCCGTATAGCCGTTATGACGGCCCTTATAGTGGGCCTGAACTACCTTATGCTCCCCCTAATCAACATCAAACTTATGGACCTACTCGTCTTCGTGACTGGCTACACTATGGGAAGCCTCTCAGGGGTTCTCGTCGGATGTCTAGTCTGGCTCGTTTATGGAACTCTGAACCCCTACGGGTTCTCCCTCCCAATCCTTGCAGCTACATGCTTGGGGGAAAGCGTATACGGTTTTGTCGGTGGCCTATGCGCCGCTTCAAGGTTTAAGGTCCCGCGGAACATCTCGGTCGATAATGAAGAGTTCTGGGCTTCAAATGTTAAGTTGGGCGTGGTAGGTTTCCTCTTAACCTTCCTCTACGACCTCTTCACAAACGTGGTTTCAGGGCTGACCGCTGGAATCCCCATAACCACCGCCTTAATCATGGGTATACCCTTCATGATACCTCATCAAGTCTCGAACTTCGTCTTCTTTACACTTGGAGGAACGGCCCTGATCAACGCGATTAGAAAATTCACGGTCAAGGAGGTGACTTAATATGGGTGGGAAAGGCGTCTGGATGTGGACTTCTCTGGTTCTCGTCTGCGCTTTGATCTTGGCTTCATACGCCGCCATATACTACTACAACGAGTACCTGAAGTACCAAGCCCTATACGAGGAAACCCTAGAGGAGCTGAAACGTTACAGCGACTACATGTTCATCAACATACTCATCGACTACGGGAACGGAACCAAAGAGTGGCACAACGGAACTCTGGTGTCGAGGGGAGCCACACTCTTCGACGCAACGAGGATCATAGCTGAACTCAACTACACAAAGTATTCCTTCGGAATCTTCATCACCTCGATAAACGGCGTCGGAGGAGACCTAGGCTACTACTGGGTCTGGTACACCTGGAACTCGACGAGTGGAGAATGGGAATTCGGCCCAGTCGGGTGCGACTCCTACATCCTAAGCGAAGGCGAAACACTCTCATGGGTCTACACAAAGTTCTAAACAGAGAAAGGTTTTGGTCGGGCGGGCAGGACTCTCATAGAAGCCCCTTAAAGGCGCTTCTAATTTGAACTCGCAGAGACGCGGGCAAGCCACATCTCTCCTGCGACACTCCGGTCGCTGTCCGCCTGGTAGGCTGAACGGACGCCCACCGAAGGTAGGCGCCTACAGCCGGAAGCTCTACCAAGCTGAGCTACCGCCCGACAAGAAAATCAAAGACTTGAAAGGCAATATATGCTTTTCGCCGGCGGAAGAGAAAGCCGCCAAACCTAAACGTCCCACCGACAAGACCGTAAAAAATTAACATTTAAATCCGAGAGCGAACCCTTCCTCTATTAGGTCAGCTTCACGGGCCGGTAGTTCAGCGGCATGAACGCCGCCCTCGCACGGCGGAGGTCGCGGGTTCAAATCCCGCCCGGTCCACCATTTTTTGGGTTTAGGTTTATTATTGCCATGAGTCGACGGAGAAGCTTGGTTTTCATGATATGATCTTTATACTGAGCTCGACGCCGATACGAATTATCTTAACCCTATGAGCTACGCTTGCGATGACTCCTTACGGGATAAAATGGCCTCCCTGTATACATCCATCGGTGTCACAACATTCGCCGGCGTCTCATCGGTTCGGTCGTACATATACATGATAACGTAGTCTAAGTGCCCTTCTATTGGGCTTGTGAAGGTGAAGTTTCCGTCGTACACATCCTTTGAGAAGTACTCGGCCTTGAAGACAGTCTTCCCATCGTAGTTCCAGCCCTGGTCGTATCGGCGTTCAGCTACTCTAGCTGTGAGCCTCCACCTCCCAGGGTAAGGAGGCTTCCATACGCTCACATAAGTTTCCCCCTTCCTTATCGGTCTATCCACGTCCT
>LUCD01000060.1 GCA_001593925.1 Candidatus Bathyarchaeota archaeon B26-1 | reverse complement strand
GGTTCCAAGAACCTGAAAGCAGTCGCCGTCTATGGGAGCCGACGTAGGCTCGAAACGGCGAAGCCCAACGAATTTAAGAATCTTCTCGTGGAAGCCCACAAGATTCTTAAGGAGAGCTCCACTGCTCAAAGCCTCTTCAACTACGGGACCAGCGGGGGAGTTCCATCCCTAAATGAGCTGGGAATCCTCCCAACGAAAAACTTCCAGACGGGAGTCTTCGAGGGAAGCGAGAGAATCTCCGGTCAAGCCATGGCCGAGACTATTCTTGTAGGCAGAACTACCTGTATGGGATGTCCGATACAGTGCGTTAGGGCGGTCAGGGTTGAAGGAGGCCGGTTTGGAGGCGTAACCGAGGAGACTGGAGGCCCACAATACGAGACCGTTGCGGCCTTCGGCTCCCTCCTCCTCAACGACAACTTGGAGTCCATAGCCTACGCGCACTACCTTTGCAACCAGTACGGAATTGACACGATCTCAACAGGGGTCGCAATAGCCTTCGCGATGGAATGCTACGAGAAAGATGTGCTTAGAAAGGAGGATACCGGCGGCTTAGAGCTCAAGTGGGGAGACCCGGAGACGATCTTAAAGCTCATAGAGATCATAGTGCGGCGTGAGGGTTTGGGTGATGTTTTGGCTGAGGGTGTTAGGCGTGCGGCTGAGAAGATCGGTAGGGGAGCCGAACGGTATGCCATGCACGTGAAGGGTCAGGAGCTGCCGATGCATGAGCCGAGGGGAAAGAAGGCCTTAGCTCTAGCATACGCTATCTCGAATCGTGGAGCATGCCATCTAACATCTTCCCACGACACTTCCTTCTCGGGGAAGGGGATTCCGGAGCTCGGAATAGAGGGCGGCCTCGACAGGTTCGCCGTTAACGGTAAGGGCAGGTTTGTGAAGAGAACGGAGGACTTGATGGGCTTCTGTAACAGCGCAGTTATCTGCAGGTTTACGACGGCCGTTCTAAACCCGGCTGAGAATATACCGATAAAGATGATCGCCAAGTTCCTCGGAGCCGTAACGGGCTGGAACGTGGGTCCCCGAGACCTCCAGATCATGGGTGAGAGAGCCGTGAACCTGACGAGAATCTTCAACGTAAGGTTGGGGGTAACCCGTAAAGACGACGTTATTCCCTCCAGATTCGCGGAGGAGATGCCTGAAGGCGCAAGTAAAGGCCAAAAGGTTACTCCAGAAGACCTAGACCTGATGCTAGACGAGTATTATGAGGAGCGGGGATGGACAAGGAACGGTATACCAACGAAAGAGCGACTTGAAGCTCTAGGAATCGGCGAGTTCGCTAGGCTGATCCCATAGAACGGCCTTAACGATCACGCATTCTTTTTCTCAGGGTCTTGAGCGTCCCGGAGACGTAGATTATGTGAAACGCCGCTCTTCGGCCTCCAAGCTTGGTCACGGCTGATATGGCGGCCCTCACAGTTTCTAGAGCTCTGTGGGCGCACCTGAAGATCGCATAGTTTTCGTCGGGGTTGTGTTCGATGAGGCTTAGGTCGGCTTGGCTGGCTCCGTATTCCCCGTAGAGTTGGAGGAGGCTCCTCCAGACTGCCCCCCAAACCTCGCCCTTACTAACCTTTCCGTGCTTACCTAATTCTCCGTCCTCCAGCTCGATCTTAACCGCTATGTAACGTCTCCTCACGTATCGGGGCAGTCTCCTCCTCTCCTAACCACGTATACTCCGGGAGCAACATAGCTCGGACCGAGTTTCCTACGGTTCCTCTCAACTATGCTCAGCGGAGTCTCAGAGAGGGCCAACCTAGCTGCCTCAAGATTCATGTCAAAGAGCCCTGCCAAAGCCATGTACTCTCTGGGCTTCCTTAGGAGAAGCCTCTCCGAAGCTCCACTTGAGAGCACGATTGGAACGCCGAACTTTTCAGCTATGAATACTTCCCTCCTAAGGCTTGAGAGTAGGCGAACCCTGGAGGCTCCGCTCAAGACGAGTAGGGGCGCCATATCAACCTCTAAGGCTGAGAGCGCTCCCGAGACGAGTTCGGCTTCGGCGGAGTCGAAGAACCGGCCTCCCGGCTCTGGAGACTTGAAAGAGAGGATGTCGACCCTGCGATCCTTAGCGGCCTGCCTTGCAACCTCCTTAGTGTTACACTCGACGGCCACTATTTCGAAGCGCCTCCTGACACGCCTC
This sequence comes from Candidatus Bathyarchaeota archaeon B26-1, assembly GCA_001593925.1. Lineage (GTDB taxonomy): Archaea > Thermoproteota > Bathyarchaeia > Bathyarchaeales > B26-1 > B26-1. Next base: position 5,487 of record LUCD01000060.1, on the reverse strand, counting down.
AACTCTTCCAGCAGCTCTCTAGAGGTCTTCGGGGAAAGGTCAACCCTACTAGCTAAGTCTACGCCCTCAGATTTACAGTAATCCTTAAGGCTCTCCACCTCTTCGGTTTTCACGTCTTTAGGTAAGGTTACTCCGACCAAGCGGTATCCAAGCTTTGCGGATTCCTTTATGAGTCTCCTAGCTGCCTCTAGGTCTTCGATCGTGGACGGCTTAAGGTGGAGGTCCACGTAAACCTTCCTCATGGTATGATCCCTACTTGACGGCAGATTTCAGCGACCTTTTGAGCCTTCTTAGCCTTGAACCTTATCTTTACGTGGAGCGGGTCGGACCTGCACAGTCTCAGGTTCTTCTTTAGAGCCAACTGCTTGTCAAGCCTTATGTAGAGGCTTCCCTTGTCCAGGCGTAGATCGAACTCGCGGAGCACCCTCTCCTTATCATCTTGGGATAGGTTGAGGGAGAGGTTCTCAACGATTCCCTCTATGACTTGGATATCCCTAATTTTTGTCTTGAAGAAAGTTATGGGGTTCCCGTAGTCTCCTTTAAGCCTCCTCTTCTTGAAGGTTACATTTTCCAAGTGTTCCTTAGGGATGAGGGAGCGAGCTGCCTCTAAGACTTTCTCTTCGTCTTCCGTTGCGTGGGCGAAGACACCTATCTCGATGTATGCTATTGGAACCTTACCCAAGTTCGGCACGCCTTCTAAGGTTCTTCTGCCTCCTTTCCTTTGGGAGGCTCGGCGCCCTTAAGTTCTGTTTCTAGAAGACGCCTTAAGGCTTCAACGTTCTCTTCATGTCTGCTCCGTCTCCTAGGGTCGATCGGTATCCCGAGCCGGAGAGCCCTCTTCAAAGTTAAGTTTAAAGCCTTCAACTCCCCTCTGCTGAAGCCTCTACCCCTCCTAACTCGGCGCTTCCTGTAGACGACGGGTTGAACGTTCAATCCTTAAGGCATCCTCCCAGAGACTCCTCTAAAGAGTAGAAGCCTAAAATAAAATCATTTATGTGCAAAGCCTCTACTCCGCATGAGGTTTGAAATTAAGATTTCCTCGTTGTTCGGAGTCTTTATGAAGACGGGGACGTTCCTCTGCCTCGTAGCCTTATAAGACACGAAGAGCCATTCACCGGTCTCGAGGTCAGTCGTCTTGTCGAGCAGATCATAGCTCAGGCTGAAGGCGTCCGCGATAACCATTCTGTCGTAGAATCTCGGCAAGACGCTGACGAAGTAGCTGTGGAGCTGCTGCAGAGCATTCACGTTCAGGTGGGCGACGCGCTGACTACAGACCCAGCAGTTTGCACGGTACTTTCTACCCTGCCTCAATAACGCCTCAACAGCCTTATTCGAGTCCTCCGTGAAGTCGTCTTTTCTAGTTCGGTCAGGAATGAACTCTTGAGCCTCGTCCAGAACCGTTAGTACTGTTCTTCCGATCCCATGCGTCTTCTTCAACCACAGGAGCCTCCTGATAAATCGGCTGACGACTTGACGAGCCAATTCTGGTTCAGGAATGTAGACGATGTTGAGTCCTGAGAAGTCCCCGATGGCAACCTCGAAGGCAAGCCACTCAGCATTCTTGACCGCGTCTTCCTCGTCTTCTTCCTCTTCGGCTGGAAGCCCCTCTTCCAAGACGTTCAGTATGCTATGGATGTCCTTCACCGTGCTGGACATGGAGTGTATCGAGGCCGTAAAGTCTCTCAGTATCTTTTCCAGTTCATCCTTTGCCTCAGGGTTTCTGGCTATCTTCTCTAGCGGAGTCGCGTCGTCGTACCCGTTCTTCCTCATGAAATCGTCCAGCCTTCTGAGGGTGACAGCCGCCTGTATGGACTCTTTCTCCCTTTTCCTCGCTATCCCGCTGAGGAGATGCGTGATTAGGCCCATGTTAAACGAGATTTTCTCCCGAGGCTGGGTTAGAGAGAGCCTTTGAACTCTACCAGAATCTACCAGCCTTTCAATGGCGTCTATGATTATGCGTCTGTCGAGCTTCTCCTCCAGAGTCTCCGGAACGGCTTGGGAGTCCATTATCCTCTGCACGTCCTGTTCAAAGTCTTCCGTTGAGAACATTCTCGGGGCGAGGTCTAGGAGGTGGATGAGGTACTCCCCAGCCACGTCGAAGATGACGACTGCCAAGTTAGGTATCTTCTCTAGGGACTTTCTCAGTAGGTAGGAGCTTAAGTTGGACTTTCCGCATCCCGTAAAACCGAAGAGGCCCGTATGGTAACGGACAAGCTCCATGATGTTAACCGTTAAGGGTAGATTGAACCCTATTAGGGTGCCGACTTCAACCCCGTCATCCACACATAGGAACTCCTTAACTGTCTCTCTTGAGAGTATGTGGGCTTCGCTTCCGACGAGCGGCGTCAGGTTCGACCTCTCAAATTTAAGGTTGCCTCCTTCAATGTCCATGCGGTAGTTCGTTGGAACAGCTATCACGTCGATCCACGTCTCTTCGCTGGCCTCCCAGCTCTTATCGATCCTCTCCAAGAACTCTTTCCGGATAACCTTTGGAACGGCTATTCCCATTCCCAGCATCTGGAAGTGCATCGGACGTACGCCGACAACCTCGTATATGATGTGGGTTTCTCCGTTGTTGGTGGGTCTCCTCAATGCGATGAAGCTCGGCTCATGTAGCCTGTCTAGAACGTTGAGGCTGAACTTCGCCTCGACCACGGCGACCCGGCTTGTTAATGTTAACTCTCCCTCTCTCGTTCTTGAGGTTCGTGTGGTGATCTTGTGGGCTCTTAGGCGGGCTGAGAATTCCCCGTTCATATCGTCGAAGACTTCTCGCATATTCAGATTTCCTCCAAAGCCGCTTTCTCTCGCGCCCCTTCAGTCTCTCTCCTTATATCCCTAAATCTACGGGCAATCGTGAATATTTTTTGTTTCCTAGAGAGGCTTCCCAGCTCCAAGTCCGCTACTCCCCTAAGCAAACCCTTCATCATCTTGATCTCGTTCTTAACGGCTTTGTCGGCTATGTACAACAGCTGGTTGTGGCCGATGGCCTCTATTATCTCAGGGTTATCGCATTTCGAGAGGAGGCAGAGTATGAAAGAGTCTAAGGGGTTCTCCTCCGCTCCCTCCCAGTAAGGATAGATTTTAACCTTTCTCCCCCTCTCCCGAACAGTTATCTCCACGACGAACCTCTCATCCACCTCAGGATTGTAGAACCGGTCGTAGAGGAAAGTCGGCGACCTAACTGCACCGTCAGATTCGAACTCCCTCAGCTGGAAGTATCCCCTCACAAACTGGCGTTCCAAAGAGACAGCTCTCCTTGCAGCTCTTAAAGGAACGTTTCCGTCTCCTTGGATCAGGGTTGTGAAGCAAGAGTCGTAGCCTATAGTGCGCCACGGCGCCTTGAAGAGGCTGGGGTTAGTGCTACTTAGGATTGTGAGAAAAGCCCTGTCGTGTTTGAGGTTTGGCAGTCTCTCGTCCGGGGGGATCAAGCCTTTAACCTTGGCGTAGGGGATTACGGCTCGAAGGAACTCTGAGGCTGAGGTGTCCTTCGCGATCCCTACGACTAATACGCCTCTTTCTTGAGCCTTCTCCTTCAAGATGCGGATAAGCACCGCGTTGATGGTGTTCAGGTCTATAACGGTTAACCATGTCTCACCTTTATCGACCATGAGGGGGTGTTCGGAAGAGCTGAAGACCCTCTCAGCGATCGAGAAGGCGACCTCTTTCACTCTAGGCCAGTAATATTTAACGTTCTCCTGCAAAGTTAATGGTGCGTCTTCCTTTAGAGGATCGTCAACGAATAATCTTCCACCCGAATCCTTATGCATCCGCTTCAGCTTCTTAAGGAGCCGCTTCCCCTCCTTCTCGGATATGCCCAGTCTCTTGTAAAGCTCTTTGTGGGAGAGGCTCTTAGCCTTCAGTAACGTCTGGACCGCTAGGTAAGGAAGGTATTGCGGTCTCTTTGATACCCAGTCGTTCCCTGAACCCAGAACCGAGACGAGCTTAAAGTCGAGGAGCGTTACGGGCCCGTAGGAGGTTTCGACCCCTAGAAGCGGCGACTTCCCCCGGCTTAGGAAGAAGCGGAGGTCACGGGATAGAGGTGCGAAGGTTCCCGAAAGAGGTCGGTCGAGGAAGATCAGACGCACAGTCTCATCGTCAACCGCCTTAAGGGCCAAGTAGAGTTCAGCCATGGTCATCAAAGCGAATGGTATCCTCTCGGCTGACCTCCCCAAATCCTGCTCCATAGACTCGTCGTCGGCTACTTGAAAGAGGTCTTCGGTCCATAAGGGCACGGAGGCTGAGGCCGCAAGACGTTGATCTCTCTCAATCTCATTTAGATGGAAACGTATCTCTCTATCTACGGTAAAGTTGCATCTGAAGCCGGTGGCGCAGACGTAGAAGAGCAACATCTCGAGGAGCTCGTCGTAATCCATCGATCCATCTATGCCTACGGCGGCGTACTCGCCGGGTTCAAGAAAGGAAGCCTCAGGATTGAAGCCCCTGTACTGCCTTATACACGGGAGAAGGTTCTCTCTATTCGTTAATTCACGTATCCTCCGGGTGAGGAGGTCGGCCAGATCAGACGTCTGGCTTCTAAGCCTCTCAGCTAGAAAGCCCAAACCTTAGACCCCAAACAAAATTGTGTTTCCACAAATAAACCTTTTATTGAAACACAAATTTATGTAAAAGGGGAAGAGTCCAACCTTGATCTATATGCCAACTTGTAGTTCGAAAGGTTTAATAAGGTTCTTTGTAAAAATATATCTCTCCCTTCCAAGAAGCTCGGATTGCTGATATCACCATCTCCCGATGAAGCGATCCGACCTTCTTGGAAGGCTTCTTCTGTTTTCTGTTCTAAGGCTCCTGGGGTGTTTCACGTAGTTTTTCGGGTTTGTAGGTGGTTATGAGGGTTGCCACAAACTTTATGGACCTTATGTAATCCCTTATCCTTATGTTCTCGTTTGGGGCGTGTATCTTGTCCTGTGGATATCCGACGCCTCCTCCGGAAACAACCGGGATTCCCATCCAGTTTCTGATCGTGTAGATGGGGCTCGACCCAGCCGTTGTAGGAACGACAACAGGCTTGCTTCCATAGACTCTCTCAACGGTTTCGATGAAGTATCTTGCGAAGGGATCAGTGGGCGGGGTCTTCGCAGGCTCATACGCACCGTGAATTATAATCTCGACATCGCTGAACCCTTTCTTGTTGAGGTACTCTCTAAGCATTCTTAGAAGCTTCTCAGGCCTCTGCCTCTCGACTAAACGGAAGTCCATCTTAGCCGAAGCCTCACAGGGCAAGACGGTCTTGGAGCCGGGTCCCTTATAACCGGCATCCAAGCCGCAGATGGTCGACGTCGTGGAGAAGTATAACGTTTTTAGAGCCTCGAGGCCCTTCAAGCCTCCTAGAAACTCCTTCAGTCCGAACTCTCTCTTTTTAGCTTCTTCCTCGAAGGGCATTTCTGCTAGGAGATTCTCCTCAATTTCAGACGGCTCAACCACATCGTCATACCATCCGGGAATCTTAATCTTCTCGTCCGGCCCCTTGAT
>LUCD01000059.1 GCA_001593925.1 Candidatus Bathyarchaeota archaeon B26-1 | reverse complement strand
GGTGGGAGAGACTGGAACGTGAAGGGCTTCTGGGAGAAGGCCACGGAGCCGCTCCAATAGCCAGCAAAGTCGTTGAAGAGATTCTTGAAGAAATGAGAAAGGTCATGTCCAAGTTCTATAGGGCTCCAGGCTCGATGGTAGCCCACATTGCAGAGGAGATATCGGATAAAATAGACCCTGATAGAGTGACCTCCTCCTTTTTAGAGGCCTCCGAAGAGCAAATCCGCGGGAACATTTACTATCGAATGGCTGAGGCTGGAATCTGTAAGTTCGGGAACGACTACGCTCTGGGGCTCAGGTGGCTCAGGCACCTAGGCTTCGTCCAGGTCTCGACGAACCCTGTTTTGGCGGCCATAGCATACGACGACGATCCAAGCCTGTGGGAGGGATATAAGGGTGAGAGCCTCTGCCCGGACTTCAGAAGCCTCGTTGAGAAGCATCCAGAATGGTTTAGAGACCCCGAATCTCACGGCGACGAGATAGCCGCCGCGGGAACCGAGGTAAGCATCTGGCCTAACCTAGCCGTCTTCAGGCCGATAGCTATAGCCTCGAGGATGCGCCACGGCATGGTGAGCCTCCAGCTGAACCCGAAGATAGCTGGCAACTTCGAGAGGAGCCTTAAGGACGCCCTCAAAATCTACATGGACGCTTGGGACTTCCTCAAGAGGTACGACCACTACCTCTTGTGGGGATACTCGGAGATGGAGGAGCGGGGCAGGCCGAACATGGTCTTCAAGGTTTCAGGGAGCTCGCCCGCCTCGATTGAGCTGACGAGGGTCTTAGAGAGCCTCGGAATCGGCACCAATAACACTGTGACCTTCACGGTCTCGCAGGAGGTTTCACTCATCCTAGCTAAGATGGAGGGCAGGGCCGAGGCCGTCAAGAAGGGTATACCCTTAACCACGGTCTACGAGACAAATATGGGAGGCAGACTCGACGACCACATAAGGGAGGTCCAAGCCGAGAGGCTTCTCAAGAAAGCTTTAGAGGGAAGAGCTGACCGAGAAGAGGTCCTAAAGAGGCTAGCTGAAGAACTCGGGGCGTGGAGAGATGTCGAAGGAAAAGAGACCTTCGAGGAGAAGGTGAGGACCATCTGTAGCCGCAGGTATCTGAGGCCGCTGAATAAGAAGCCCTTCATCGCGGTCCTGGCTGAGGCGGGGGTTCTAGGCGACTCTGAGGAGGAAGTCGCGGAGAAACTGGCCCTGCTGGAGAACGATATAGGATGCTGCGGAATCCTGGTCTCGAAGAGGGTTTACGAGGTCTTCTTCAGCCCGGAGAACCGGGAGAGGTGGCTTCGGTACCTCCAGTCCAATTACGGCTTGACCAGGAGTCAAGCTGAGGAGGTGATGGACGGGATCGATGTTCTCCCAGCCTCGAAGAGGAAGCCCATGGAGACCTTGGAGACTCTTGGATGCCGGAACATGACGAACACCGAGTTCCCTAACCATCAGCTGACGGTTCTCTTGAAGAGCCGGGAACCAGGTTTCAAGATGGACGATTATAGGGAGTCGATCTTGAGAGGCCTTAACCCTGACGTGGTTCGGAGGCTGACGGAGACGTGGGACATCCGAGACCTCTTCGTAAGCGCGTATGAACTTACGCCGGAGCTGGCGGAGATTCTAGAGGATGCGGGAATAGCCGACATCGAGAAGTATGGCTGTAACGGCCTCAAGCCGGAGGAGTGGGGGAGGTTCGGTTCAACCGAGAAGACTATGAGGGAGTTCTCGGAGAGCTACGATCGTTTCAGGAAGAGATGCGTGGAGTTCGTCGCGAAGGTGGCCTCGGAGACTTAAAGTTCCTCAAGCCTTGTGGAGAGACCGGGTTCCGATGAGGTATCACTCTAGAAGCGTCTCCCTAGAGACTGGGAGGAGGCTTGAGGTGCTAGACGTAACCAGCGACGTGAGGAGGGTCGTTAGGGAGAGCGGTATCAGGAGGGGCCTAGTCAACCTATGGATTCCGCACACCACAGCCGCCATAACCATAAACGAGCATGACCCCGACTTGTGGGACGACCTCCTAAAAACCATACTCAGGCTTGTTCCTTTAGAGGGCGAATACCGCCACAACCTCAAGTATAGGTGGCTACCGAGGGAACAGAACGCTCACGCCCACATTCTGAGCAGCCTGATGAAGCCCAGCCTCACGATTCCGCTCGACGGGGGGAGGCTCCAGCTCGGGCCTTGGCAGGCAATCCTATTCATCGAGCTGGATGGTCCTCGAAGCCGGACAGTCCATGTAACGGTCATGGGCGAGTAGGTTATACTTAAACAACGTAAACATCAGCCGGTCTCTGGTTAGCGGTTTATAGTGCTCCAAGGGTCGTTGCGTCTATCATCCTCTTGATGTCCCTGCTGAGCCTCTCCGGGAGCCCCAGTATGCTGACATCCATTCACTATCAGGGATTCAGCCTCGTCTCTGGAGAATCCTCTCGCCATGAGGTATAGAATCTGGTCCTCCGCGATCTTCCCGACGGCCGCTTCATGGGAGAGCTCGGCACCCTTAACCTTGGCTAGGAGTTCCGGTATGGCGTGTATCATGGCTTCATCCGATAGGAGGAGCCCTCTACACTCGAGGTGGGCTCTGCTCTCCTCATGCTCTCCTAAAAGGAATCCTCTAACGTATATCTGAGCCTTGTCGGTGGCTACGGCCCTCGAGACGACCTCGCCCCTGCTTCCCTCGCCTTGGAGGACAACCTTGGCGCCTACATCTATCTTTGATTCTCCAACCCCGTAGATGATTGAGTTGAAGCTGACCCTTGAGTCTTCTCCGCGGCAGTAAGCTGTCGGGTACATCTGAAGGCTCTTAACCGGTTTGAGGGAGACGTAGTTGCTGATGAATGTGGCATCGTCCTCTATTAGGGCCGCCGACCTCGGGCGGACCTCAACCTCCCGAGCCCAGCTATGGATCATCGTGAATGTCAATTTCGCCCCTTCCTTGACGTAGAACTCGGAGACTCCGACGTGCAGGCCGCTGTGAACGTTGGGGTGGACTGTGCATCCCGTTATGATGTGGGCCTCCGACCTCGGCTCGGCTATGATTATGTTGTGGACGTTCTGGTTTATGTTCTCGGTTGACATGAAGAGGCAGGACTGGAGGGGCAAGATGACCTTCTCGCCCTCAAAAACCCTTATGAAGTATCCCTGGTCCCAGAGGGAGTCGGCCAGCCTCGTGTAATCGTCCGCGTCCGCCCTGACGAGCCTCCACCAGTAATCCCTCAGCCAACTGTACCTTTCTAGGGCGTCACGGGTACTCATGACCTCAATCTTACCTTTGAACGCTTCTTGAACGGCTTGGAGGACGACGGAGTGATCTATCTGGAGGTAAGTTGCAGCTCTCTCCCCCTCATCCGAGACTACACCGACATCCATGGACCTCCTGAGGATTTCTTCGGGCAGTAGGGATAGGGGACATGACGGCCATTCTTTGGCTTCTCGGGAGTATCTCCCCAGAACCAGCCTTGTCTTCGGGCTCATAGGAACCCCTCGCAACGTAAGCCTTTAACTCTGGGGCACTTCTCGCACCAGCTGTAACCTTCCTTGAGTATCTGCCCCAATATCCTGAGGGCGCTGCCCGAACATGCGATCCTTCCGTCTATGAGAACATGAGCCACGTCGGCGTCTACGTAGCGGAGTATATATCCCAGATGGGTGATCAGCAGAGCGGACCTCCCCTTCAGTCGGCGGCTTAAGACCTCCCCTATTACCTGTAGGTTCTCAACGTCCACCCCCGAGTCCGGTTCGTCTAGGATCATCAGGTCGACATCTTGAGCTAAGACTTGGAGAATCTCAGATTTCTTGATCTCGCCTCCGGAGAATCCTAGGTTTACGTCACGGGTGAGAAAGTTTCTTGGGAAGTTCAGCTCTTTGAGGAGGGTGGATATTCTTCTCTCAGCCTCTTCTCCGTCACGCATCATTTCCTTGAGCAGGTCCCCGAGTTTTACTCCCATGACGGCTGGCGGGTTCTGGAAGGCCACTCCGATACCGAGCTTAACCCTCTCGTCTGTAGGCATATCCGTTATCTCTTTACCCTTGAAGGTTATACTGCCCGAAAGAACCTTGTATCCGGGGAAGCCTAAGATCGTCTTTATGAGCGTGCTTTTGCCGGACCCGTTGGGGCCGAAGAGGACGTGAACCTCACCTTCAGGAATGCTGAAGCTGACATTCTTTAGCACGGTTCTCCCTGAAACCTCAACGTTCAGGTTCTCAACCCTCAAAATGTCCAAATGACCGGTCTTCCTCCTACATGACATCTAGGCTTCACATGTCCATCTCATGTTATATACCTTTCACTCTTAAACGTCTCTTGGAGAACTTGAAGATCACTATCGGTTTATGCTCAACCCTTTCAAGCATTCTCCAAGTAACCCCGGTTAGGGAGACTCCGAACCGTTCAGCCATCTCCCAAACCGTTCTTCCAGCCCCTGAACCCCTCAACTTGTGGGCTGTCTCCGCGATCTCCAAGGCTAGGTCGGCAGGCATCCGGATGCCTGCAAGGGCTATTGGGGTGGAACGCCTCTTAAGTTTCAGGGCTCTCCCCATCAGGTAGGCCAAGGGGCCTAGGAAGGTTCTTATGCCCCTAACCGATGAGGGTCTGGGGCTTAAGTGAATGCTCTTACCAATAGAGTAGGTCTTGTCGGTGTCGACGATCATCACCGCGACGTTCTTTCCCAGCTTATCTTTAATGTATCTGCGGACTCTGCGAGCAGTCTCCTCGGGATTCTTCAGAGGGAGAGCTACATAGGAGTAGGGGAGGTTGCTGGCGTCCATTCCTCCCTCGGACCCCCAGTGTAGAGCGTATATTGGACCCACGTATCTCAAGGCGGCTTCCTTGTGGACGCTCCCTTCCTCAGCCGGGTAGCTCCGTATACGCCGTATGGTCTCGCTCTTCAGGTGGCAGGCTGGACCGAGCAGGTAGCCCCAAACGTAACGGACCCAGTACTTAGCTATCAGCTTAGCGGATAGCCTAGGCTTGATTCCGTCCTCGTCCACTATGTTTCCCATAGCCGTTGAGATAGCCTTCTCGGAGACCGTGATGACGTCGCCGTCCTCAACCCGTCCTCTCACGGCTTCCAGTATCCTCTCTAAAAAATCGTCTCCCGGCTTCCAGTACGGCGTTCTCAACGCGAAGGCTAAATCCCTAAGCCTCACCATCTTCATCCTTTCTTTACCGACGGAGGATCCGCATCGACTGTGCGGTTTACCCCCCAGCAAGTTTTACCCGGCTTATCTTTATCGAAGGGAAGAAGAAGCCTTTCCCTATTGTCCGGCCCTCCTTCGAGATCAGCTCAATGTTCCTGTACATCTCGAGTATCCGGCCTCCAACCATAAGGTTCTTCACCGGATGCTTCTTTTCGCCTCCTTCGATTAGGAAGCCTTCGTCGATCGTGGATGAGAACTCTCCTGAGACCATGTTTGGGATGAGAGAAGCGTTTGTGACCAGGACTCCCTTCCTCGTCTCGGAGATCATCTCTTCTAGGGAGCTGTCTCCCGGCTTAACCCTGACGTTTGTAGGCCCGGCGCCGACGTATCCCCTATAGTCCCTCCTCGCATGCCCAGTCGTCTCGACGCCGGCTATCCCAGCCGAGTAAGAGTTGTGGAGGAAAGTCAGTATCCTGCCTTCACCCACAACCTTCGTCAATCTTCTTGGGACACCCTCACCGTCGTAGGGGCTGCTCGCAACGGCTCCGGGAATCGTTCCGTCGTCAACTATCTCAAGAATTTGGGGAGCGATCTGCTTCCCGAGGAATCGGGACGCGAACGTCCTCTTCTTCACGGCGGACTCTCCTGAGATTGCCAGCATGAGGCCCGATATGAATGAACTCGTCGAGTCAGGCGTTAGGATTATGGGTAAGGTTCCACTCTTCACCCTCCTCGAACCGAACTGTTCTAGGGCTTTCTCCGCGGCCTTCCTACCTATAGCCTCGAAGTCGATCTCCGCTAAGGACACCGCGTAGTCGTACTCGTAGGAGCTCCCAACATCGTCGCCCCTCCTGTACGTGGGCTCTATGAACGCTGAGACCGAGGTCTTCTCCATCTCGATTGAGACCCCCGTAGACGTCAAGAGGTAGCTTCTAGAGTACCCTACGGTCATGCCTCCCCGATACATAGCCCCATGCCTGACCTCCTCCGCGGCGTCTATCATCCTCTTGACGAGTTCTCCTGCCTCCTCCAGCGTTAGGCAGATTATCTCCTTGTCGCAGAGTCCTGGAACGTCCTCCGCCTTCGAGGGTCCCGGTATCCCTTTAAAGTAGGGGTCAGGCTGAGCCGCCCTAGCGAATCTGACGGCTCGATCGACCGTCTCCTCGACGTCTTCGGGCTCTAGGCTTTGAGAGAAGGCGACGCCCAGCCCCCTGTTCTTGTAGGCTCTGACGCCGAGCCCCAGGTCGATCCGCGACTTGGCGTCCCTTATACCCCTACCTAAGACCCCGATGCTTAAGGAACGGGAATACACGACGTAAACGTCGAAGAAGTCCATGTTCATGGCTGAGAGAAGCCTAGCAGCCTTCTCGGCCGGCGTGGCGAGGTCGATCCTCTCCGTCACTTCTATTTTCTCCCTCCCACAACTATCCCTTCAAACCTCATGTGCGGCGCGCCGGCGTCAACGTAGATTCCTTGGCCGCTCTTACCACATATCCCCGGCATCTCGATCTTCAGGTCTTTACCCACAGCCGTAACGTTCTTGAGCGCTTCTAGTGTAGCTCCGTTGATGGCTACGTCTCTGAGGTGAACCGTCAGCTCCCCCTTCTCTATCAGCCACGCCTGCTCCACCTTACAGGTGAACTGGCCTTTCTGAGTCTCCACGTAGCCGTACTGGGAACCTGAGAGGTAGACGCCCAGTTTTATATCTTCCAGAATCTCTTCCAGGGTCATGTCTCCAGGAGCAAAGTACGTGTTCGACATGCGCACTATGGGAGGATGGTGGTGAGACTGCGCTCTGGCGCTTCCTTGAGGTTCGCATCCCATCTTCGCCGCCGACTCTAAGGAGTGGAGGAAACTCACCAAGACTCCGTCCTTAACGATTATGTGCTTCTTGGCTCTGACTCCTTCGTGGTCGTAAACGTAGTGGCCGTTCCTGAGCTGGGTTGGGTCGTCGATTATGGAGACCATGTCGCTCGCCACCCTCTTTCCCATCCTGTCGGACACGATGGACTGCCCTCCAAAGACGAGGTCGCCCTCACAGTTGTGGCCGAACGCCTCGTGGACAAAGAGGCCGCCGACCTTCGGGTCCGTCACAACCGTGTATATGCCTCTTGGCGGAGGGTTGGCGTCAAGGAGCCTCACAGCCTTCTCCGCAGCCCTTCCCGAAAACTCTTCCGGATGAATTCTCTCGACGAGCTCGTATCCCGAGACGTTTCCGATGGACTCGAAGCCGACTTGCATGTTCCCTCCCCTCTTAGAGATCACGGTGCAGTGGACGTGGATTCTCGGAGTCGTCTCTTCAACCAATGTTCCCAGAGAGTTGCAGACGATCACCTTCGTCGATACGTCCCTGTAGCTCACGAACGTGTCCTTCACCCTTTCGCTGAAGACCCTTGCCGCCTTCTCTATCTCCAGCATGGCCTTAACCTTCTCTTCTGGGCTGACATCTTCCGGGTTAACCCGGACCTTATGATGAACGGTGTCGACAGCGGGTTTTACGTCGATTATCTCGGCTTCTTCTCCGTGCCTCTTCGCTAATGACTTGGCCGCCCCGACCGCATCGGCTAAGGCTTCTTTGAGGCTCCTCCGCGTGAGGACGTTCGTGGAGGCGAAGCCCCACCTTCCATCAACTATCACCCTCACCCCGACTCCCCGCACGATCCCGAACCCCAGCGCCTTTGCAACCCCGTTCTCGACGGAGATGCGGTTACCCCTCTCCTCGAAGAACCTAGCCTCGCAGAAGCTTGCCCCGGCCTTCAACCCCTCGTCCACAATCTCTTCAAGTAAATCCTTCAACCCTTAACTCCACCCCAATCGAGCCTTCAAGGCGTCTCTCAGATTCTTGATTGCGGAGATGGCTGGTGAGGAGGGGGCGAGGTCTATGGGGGCTACGCGCATCCTGTCGGCTTTGAGGACCTCCGGATCGAAGGGAACCATGCCTATAACTTCCAGCCCTATCTCAGAGGCTGACTTCTCGATGAACCTCTCGTCCGAGCTTGAAGTAACCTTGTTCCCGACGGCGAGGACCTCCTTGACGTTTATGTCCTTCGCCAGGCGGTTTATCCTTTCCGCGGTCTCTATGGATTGGGCTCCAGGCTCAACCACGCATAGGAGTACGTCGAAGCCTTTGACGGTTGCTCTCCCAAGGTGCTCAAGCCCGGCCTCCATATCCATTACTACCACGTCTCCCCTAACCATGGTTATGTGCCTCAGGAGGCTTCTTATCAAGGTGTTGGCTGGACAGGCGCATCCGGAACCCCCGTAACGTATGGTTCCCACGACGAGCAACCTAACGTTGTCAGGCCCCAAAACCCCAAACTTCTCAGCTATGTCCCTCACAGTCGGCGTTAAGCTGATGAAGGCTCCGAAGGCTGAGCCGGGCTTGACCCCCGTCCTCTCCTCGATCAACCTTCTGTTCTCGGCTATTGGAACTATCTTGGAGGCTATTTGATGGGGGATTCCGATGGCGTAGGCGAGGTTCATGGCAGGATCAGCGTCCACGGCTAACACTCTGAAGCCGTCTCTGGCCAGGAGGCGGGATAACGTTCCGGCGATCAGGGTCTTGCCGACCCCTCCTTTCCCAGCAACCGCGACCTTCATGCCGAACTCACCAAACCTAATTTCGGAGGAGGCCGGCTCGATCAACTATCTCCTTGACGGACTGGTACGCGGGAGACGAGTCTGGAATCTCCAGGAGAGATTTTCCCGAAAGCGTGTACTCCTCGACGGTTCTATCGAAAGATATCTTCCCCAAATATTCGAGGCCCGTCCTCTCCTTGACAAGCGGCTCTAAACGTTCCGGAAACCTATACCCCCCAACAACGTAGAACCTCCTGAAGTTTATCTTGACCTCCCTGACGATTCGGTAGGCTCTCATCACATGGTCGAGAGACTTCTTCGAGGGGTCTATTACGTCGAATATCGTGTCTACTGTGGATGTTATCCTCCTGTTCAGATGCTCAAGCCCAGCTGGGGAATCGACTATCACGTTTCTGTACGGTTTAACCAGGTGCTCTATGGCCCTCTTCAGGGCCGCGTTTGGCAGACAATAGCAACCTTCAACCCATTTAGGCCCGATCGCCACGAGGTCGAAGTTCTCGCCTTCATAGAGGCCGGACTCCCATATCTTCCACTCGATCCTGTCCCACGGGGGAACTCCCACAGTCGTGCCTCCGCTCTCCAGAAATGTCTCAATAAGAAGCTCCGAGATCGTCTTCTTCCCCTCGGCGTAGAGGTCCACACCTAGGAAGTCGCCTAGGCTCTGATCCGGGTCGGCGTCTATAAGGAGTATCGGGGTGCCCCCTCCCTGTATAAGGTATTTGGTCATAAGCGCGACGAAGCTCGTCTTACCCGTCCCACCCCTACCCATCGAGACTATTATTCTCAAATATCCCCTTCCCCGAGTAAGCCTAAGATGGAATCCCCAACTATATTAGTTTTGGTTTCACGCGGGGTCGCTCGGCTGGTTACTCCCGCCTATAAGTGACGGGTGATTCTGGGTTCGAGCATGCTCCTAGGCATCGCCCCAATTATACGGTCGACGAGCTTTCCGTCCTTGAAGACGAGCAGGGTCGGTATGCTCATTATCTGGTACTTCATGGCAACGCGGGGGTTCTCGTCCATGTTTAGTTTTCCGAAAAATATCTTTCCAGCGTAGTCTCTAGCCATCTCCTCTATGACCGGAGCTATCATTCGGCAGGGTGCGCACCAAGGCGCCCAGCAATCGACGACCACCAGATGGTGGCGCCGAACGAAATCTGTGAATGTCTCGTCGGTCAATTCGACTGGACGGCCCTGGGAGGCATCTTTGCTTTTCGAGACTGCTTCACTCTTATTCAAAAATCTCCTCATCCACTGCCTCAGCTTCTTACGTTTCAACCTTTCAAGTTCCTCGTCTTCCTCCATTGAGGCTTCAACCTCCAAGAGAACCATCC
>LUCD01000058.1 GCA_001593925.1 Candidatus Bathyarchaeota archaeon B26-1 | reverse complement strand
ACGAAGCTCGGCAAGATGGAGCATGCCTTCGATCTCCTCTTCGAGTTCTCTTGGCTTGTAGCGTTATCCCTGTACCTCTACAACAGCTCGGGTGAGGCTTCACCATTAATATTTGCTCTTTTCTCGATCCTCTTCATCTCGTTCTATCGTTACTGTTATGACACCTTCAGCCGGACCATGAAAACGAGTCTAGACATATACGGGGACTTCGAGAGGGTCTTCAGGAGAATAGCTGGGAGAAGGAACCTCTACAATATCCACATACTCGTCGGCGTCCTCTTGGGGGTTCCATCCTACTCCCTTATGAGCATCACGGTCCACGCGGGTTTAACAGCCCTGATCTACGCGTGGAGAACCGCCAAACACTTGCATGCCGCCGATAAAGCTTTACAGCCGCCAAGCTAAAAGGGGGAGACCGTAAAACTTTATTAACGATTCGTCTCTCGTTGGTAGGTGGGTTCTCCCAGAGGTCTGAAAAGGGAGGCTGCCCCCGGAGGGGTTTGCATGAAGAAGTACGAGAACTTCAGCGAATGGTTCGACGAGGTTCTCTTCAACGCTGAGATACTGGACTATAGGTATCCCATCAAGGGCTTCGCGGTCTATAAAGGCTGGGGATGGCGTATTGTGAGGAAGATAATACAGATGCTTGAGGAGAGGCTTGAGGCTTCAGGCCACAACCCGATGCTCTTCCCCGTAGTCATACCTGAGGACTCCTTCGCGAAGGAGGCTGAGCATATAGAAGGTTTCAGGGCGGAGGTCTTCTGGATAACGCAGGCTGGAAGCCGTAAACTCGCTAGGAAGATGCTCTTGAGACCTACATCGGAGACGGCTATGTACCCGCTCTTCTCCTACTGGATAAGGTCTCACGCGGACCTCCCTTTGAAGGTGTTCCAGAGCGTCCCGGTTTACCGTTACGAGACGAAGGCGACGAGACCCCTTCTGAGAATGAGGGAGTTCCTATGGAACGAGGCTCACACCGCGCATAAAGACTGGGAGGACGCGGAGAGGCAGGTTCAGGAAGCCGTGAGAATATACAGGGAGGTCTTCAGGAGGCTGGGCTTAGGCTTCCTCATACTAAAGAGGCCTGACTTCGACAAGTTCGCCGGAGCCGTGTACTCCCTAGCCTTCGACGCTTGGAACCCGGACGGCCGAGTCAACCAGATAGGAACAGTCCACAACCTGGGTGAGAACTTCGCGAAGGCCTTCGACATAACCTACGAAGACGTGGATGGAAGTCACAAATATGTCTTCCAGACGTGTTATGGGTTCGGGATAAGCCGAACCTTGGCAGCTCTGATCAGCCAGCACGGCGACGACCACGGTTTAGTCCTGCCCCCTGAGGTAGCGCCCGTCCAAGTTATTGTCATACCTATACCCTACAAAGGTGTGGAAGAGGAAGTCAAGAAGTACTCGAGAGAGGTCTACGAGCGGATAAAGAGGGAGGGGATAAGGGTTCAGATAGATGAGAGCGAGGATCAGCCTGGAGAGAAGTTTTACCGTTGGGAGATGTTCGGAGTCCCGGTTCGGGTTGAGGTTGGACCTAAAGACCTTGAGGAGAGGCAGGTAACCCTCTCCGAGAGGGTGAACTTGAAGCGGAGCAGAGTTAAGGTCGAGGAGATGATCCCCGCCATAAGAGAGCTCTTCGTCAAGATCACGAACGAGCTCGCCGAGAGAAGCCTCAAAACGATGGAGGAGATGATCGTCAACGCTCGGAGCTTAGAGGCCTTAAAGAGCGTGATAAAGGAGAAAAAGATAGGTAGGGTTAACTGGTGTGGGAGACTGGAGTGCGCCGAAAAGATCAGGGAGGAGTCAGGAGGGGAGATTAGGGGCCACCGTTTCGACGTGGATGAACCTCCAGAAGGGCCCTGCATAATCTGTAAGGGAGAAGCCAAGCTGATAATATACGTAGCTAAGGCTTACTAGCCCCGGAGCTGAAGGGTTGCGAAATCGGTTCCCAAAGAGAGGAACCCGAAGTAATTTCTCGAGGAATCTCTACGTTCCCCCACTTGTTCATGTCTACCCCGCCTTTTTCTCGAGTAAGTGTTAAGAAGGTCTTCATCCATCTGGTTCTGGAAGAGAGGTTAAAGAGGCTTGTTCAGGGTTCTCGGAGTCGTGCTCGCCCTCGTGGTCGCGGTCGCCTTGGTGGTGAAGCGGGTAAACTACGGGTTAGCCCTGATCATCGGCGCCTTAATATTAGGGGTTGCCTCAGGCTTGTCGCCTCACCAACTACTCGGAGTTCTCTCCGTAACCCTCAAGGACAGGGTGACCATCGACCTCGTTCTGATCACATCGCTTATACCGATCTTGGCTTCATGCATGAAGGAGACCGGGATGATCGACGACTTGATCAAAGGTGTAAAGAGAGCGTTAATGGGACGCGGCGTCTTGGCGATGATGCCGGCCTTGATGGGTGCGCTTCCTATGCCTGGAGGAGCCCTCCTCTCAGCCCCGCTCATAGATGAGGAGTCAGAGACGCTTGGTCTAAGCAGGGAGGAAAGGAGCTTCGTGAACGTCTGGTTCAGACACTGGAACTTCTTCATCTACCCACTATCCTCCCCGCTGATACTCCTTGCGGGCTTGACGGGCTTCAGCCTCTACACCCTCATATTGATGAACATCCTCCCCGTGGTTCTGTACTTAACGCTTGGATACCTAGTCTCGATAAGGAGAATCGAGGAGAAGGATAGTCCAGAAAAGCATGGAGACCCAAAAGCCTTAACCCACATTCTTTTAGGGGTCTCCCCCATCCTCTTGACGGTGGTTCTCAACTTGGTAGGTGTACACATGGCGGCGGCCCTGCTCATGGGTATAGCCTCAACCTTCCTGATCGGGAAGGTTGCTCCGCGTAGAGCCCTTAAGCTCTTAGTTAGGGGCTTCGATTGGAGGATCCCCTTCGCTATCATAGGGGTTATGTACTTCAGGGGGATGGTTGAGCATACGGACGTCTTCTCTGAGGTCTATCCGTACTTGAGCGCCGTCGGGTTGCCTATACTCCTTCTCCTCTTGGTCATGGACTGGGTTATAGGGCTTGCCACGGCTATGCCTAGCGCTGGAATAGCCATGGTCTTCCCCATAGCCTTAGTCTCCCTTGGAAGCCTCAACTTGGCGGTTGTAGGTATCTTGTACTCCACGTTGATCTTTTCCTACTTGATCTCGCCTATGCATCTCTGCCTCATACTTACGGTTGAGTATTATAAGGCTCATCTACAGTCGGTATACAAGAAGCTGATACCGACAGCTTTAGCCTCATACCTCATCTTCTTAGGGTTCTTCACCCTTATGGGAGGCCTACTCCCATAGAGCTCTTCTACCTTGAGACGAAGGGGTTCCCCTTGATGAAGAACCTGAGTTCCCGCTCCAAGTCTGCTTTGACCCCTATCCTGTGAGACCTGCCGATCTCGAAGTCAGAACCGTCGTCTAAGACGTAGACCTCGCTCCTCTCGGATGTAACAGGGACGCCGTTTAAGCTCTTATCGATCATGAGGGCTTTTGTAAGCCTCCCCGGCCCACTCGTCAACTTGGTGATTTCATTAACGGGCCTATTCCTCCTCATAGTTTCTATTCCCTTCTTCGGCTCTAAGGCTCTTATCAAGACGGCTCCGACATCTCCCGGCGCATGGGCAACTATGTTGAGCATCCAGTTGTTGTGGACGTTGTAGATGAAGAGTCTCCCGGGTTCCCCGAACATCAACCTGTTGTGGGGTTTCAAGCCTCGATGAGCCCTCGACGCCGGGTCTTCACGCCCGTAATACGCCTCAGTCTCGACTATAACCCCCTCTAAAACCTCGTCGCCCAGCCTCCTAACAAGCCTCTTGCCGAGAAGGTCCTTGGCCACGGCCTCCGGGTCTCTCTCGTAAAATTCTCTGGAGAGAACGCCCATAAGAATCACCTCTTCCCCGAGAGGTTTCAGACCATATAGCTTGGTTCCTTCTCTAGGAGGGCCCGCTGTCTCCTTAGGCTCTCCACTAAGCGGCGTAGTTCGGGGTCGCTCATGGCTTCAGCTGTGATCTGAACCTCCGAGGATGCAGCCTTCCTCTTAAGGTCTCTCAAGTCAAGGTTTATCCCGATCAGATGCAAGAGTTTGCGGAGCACATGGTAGGCCGCTTTCGGGTATGGTCCACGCACATATATGGGAACCGCGCACCATAGGCTTATAACGTCGAGGCCCCTCCGCTTAGCCTGCCAGAGGACCTCGCTGTATATGCTTGTTGGACCCGTGTAGTCTGTGAGCTTCACCCCGGCCCTCTTGAGTTCTTCTGTGAGGTTGCTGTTGTTGGTCGTGGCTGTTATGTGAGGTTCGCTCTCATGGTCGACATCCGCGAGGTATCCTCCTATCGTGTAGATGCGTTTGACATTCAACCTTTCCGCAAGCTTTAGTAAGGTTTGAGCGTATCGAGGCCAGTTCAGGTGGGGCTCCGACCCGAGGAGTAGGATGAGACTTATCTCCCCGTCTCCGCCTGCTTTGCCCTCACAGTAATAGAGCTCATTTGTAGGAGGATTATATGATTCGATGACCCCTCCCTTTATGGAGACTATGGGTCTCTGAATCTGGTAGTTGTAGAAGCCTTCTGAGGAGACCTCGCCGATCCTCTCCGCACCCAGCTTGTCGATTAAGTATCTTACTGTGAACGTTGAGACTTCTCCGGCGTTTCCCCACCCGCTCAAACCCACGATCATAACCGAGCTGCGGGGTCTAACAGCCTTCTCTATCTTCAACTCTTCACCCATTATGATGCTCTCCAACCTCTTATCTTGCCTTTCTAGGAGATAAAGGTTCAACCACGATTAGGAGGAGTCGCCTCCCCACTTAGAGATTCGTATAGTCTCTTTATGTAGTTCGGTTCTTTGAGAACAGGCTCGGCTATACCTACCATGTCGGCTCCTAGGTCGAAGAGCCTGCGGGCATCTTCAGCCGAACGGACATACCCGCTAACTAGGAGAAAGAGGTCGTATCGGCTCTTGAAGCTCCGAACGAACTCGAAGTCCGGCCTCTTCTTCGCTTCGTCCCTAATATTGAAGTGAACCCCGAAGACCTCAAGTTCGCTGATGTAGTCAAGTATCGGAGTATAGTCGTCGATTACGCCCAACCTAAACTTGACGATGATTGGGATGTCGAGCCTCGAGAACTCTGAGAGCCAGAGGAATAGGTTTCGCCTATTCTCAGGGAGAACCATCGCTCTGAGGAGGCCCCTCTCCAAGTAAGGCCTATACCCTCCGTGGACGTTCAGTTCGAGGATGTCTCCCCCAGCCTCCTTGAAACATTCAGCGGCCTCTAATCCCCATTCAAGTCTGGGAGTGGCAAGGTTCACGCAGACGGCGATACCCAGCTTCCTCTTAATTGTTGAGACTTCCCTTTCGAAGAACCGGATGCAATCTTCACGGTTGGGCGGAAGGAAATATCCAGCCCTTCCGTAAGCCGGAGGCTCCGCCAAGTAGGCTCCGATCTGGACTAACGCGCAACCTTCGCCCCTCTCTGCGCAGAAGGAGCCGTCTGTGCGGCCCATCATGGATGAAAGGAAGAGTCCTCCCTTCAGCCTTTCATGTAGGCTCATCTTGCCGGGCCTTCTTCGCTTCCGGCTTCTCGACTATCTTCACGTTTATCTGGAATATGTCCTCGGTGATCACGTTTCCTCTGACGGTCTTCCTGCGTCTCTCGCCTTTCTCGCGGGGTTTAAATCCTGTTCCGCCGCTGAGTATAACCCTCATCTTTGCTCCTCCATGGATGTCCGGGCGCATGGGGAAGCCGTCCCTGTCGCTCCCACCCATTATCATTATTTTGTGTCCGGAAAGCCCTATGAGCGACCCGTCAACCACGTCTCCGATCTTCCTCCCTATGAAGGGAACAGCCCGGCTTCCCTCGATCTCGACGGTCTTCGCCTTACCAGTCTCAGGATCGGAGACTACAACCTTGAACTTCGCCATAAGGTTTACACTCCTCAGGTAACCGTCTCTTTACCGGTTACTGAGCCAGATTTAAACTTATAAGTGTTGACCCTCCAAAGGCCCCTCGTTAAGATTTAATAAGCGGCTCCTGGAGGTTTATTCTCTCTTGGAGATGACCGCCTTGAAGGTTAGGGTTAAGGACACCCTGATAGAACTCGTTAAGGGAGACATAACGGACTTGAACGTTGAGTGCATAGTCAACGCCGCGAACAGCCATCTAAGGCTTGGGGGAGGGGTTGCCGGAGCCATAAGGAGGAGAGGAGGACCAAGCATCCAGAAGGAGTGCAACGAGATAATAGCTAAGAGAGGGAGAGTCCCCGTTGGAGAGGCCGCGATAACCGGTGGAGGAAACCTCAAAGCTAGATACGTGATCCACGCGGTTGGACCCGTGCACGGGGAAGGCGACGAAGACAACAAGCTCAGAAGGGCAACAGTCAACAGCCTCAAACTGGCGGACGAGCATAAGATAAGGAGCATAGCATTCCCTGCGATCTCAACCGGATACTTCGGTCTCCCCAAAGACAGATGCGCCAGAAACATGCTGAACGCAACCCTTGAATACGTCAGGAAAGGAACAGGGATCGAACACATAATCTTCTGCCTCTACGACGAAGAAACCTACAGAATCTTCGAAGAGACTTTGAAAGGGATCACTTGAACGACGCGGTGGCTAAAGACTCTTTAAGGTTCGGTTGGCGTGAATCTTAACGGACGTCTCTGATGTGTCTCTTCAGCTCCTCAACGATCAGTTCCGCGTTCGGCGTAGAAGGTATCTCAGCCTTCTCAAAACCCTTAGAAGGCTTCGTAAGGGGCTTCGTCGCGTCGAACCCGAGCTTCGTTGTGAGGCCGCTCTCCTGATCAGCCGATGGGTCTAGGGTTGAACCCCGCGCATTCCTTATCACGATGAGGTCTCTATCTCCTTGGAAGCGCGTAGCTAAAGCCCATTCAACCTCCAACGGGTTGTAAACGTCGATGTCGGTATCCACAGCAACGACGTGTTTTAAGCTGCCGTGAGCCCCGAAAGCTGCCATTATGGCGTTCTTGGCGTCGC
Organism: Candidatus Bathyarchaeota archaeon B26-1; assembly: GCA_001593925.1. Taxonomy (GTDB): domain Archaea; phylum Thermoproteota; class Bathyarchaeia; order Bathyarchaeales; family B26-1; genus B26-1. Next base: position 838 of record LUCD01000058.1, on the reverse strand, counting down.
CTTCCGTCTGTTTCTCTAGGGAGATCACGGCGTGGAGCCAGCCGCAACCGCCCTCAGAGAGGTTCACCGCCTTAACTTTAGGCACAACCTTCGAGACCGCCTCGTAGACTGCTACTTCCCTCGGCAACCCCATCAGGAGCCTGTGTTCAGGGCCTCCCGGAAGCAAGGCTTGATACATGTAGTCCTCCCGGTGCATGACGTTAACTATCTCTACTACGGGCTGAAGCCTCTCGGCATCGTAGGTTCCGGTCATATCGACGAGGGGGCCCTCCGGAACCTCCTCTCTGTGGGATATCCTCCCCTCTAGGACGAGTTCGGCTTCAGCTGGGACGTAGGCGTCCACCTTCTCACATCTGATTAGGGCGAGTTCACCTTTGAGGAGGGCGTTCGCCACTCCGTACTCGCTGACCCCGAAGGGGGGCGAGGAGGCCGCGGCCAACATGACTGCCGGGTGGACACCTATGGAGATTCCGACGTCTAGGTCTGTTCTCTTCTCCTTCGCCATCCTCCACAGCTTGTAGAGGTGTCTCGGAACCAGCCTTATGGCTAGGTGGCTGTCATCTAGGAGTAGAAGCCTATGGACTGAGACGTTTTCGACCTTCCCTTCCGGGTCGCGGGCTGAGACTACGGCGGAGGTTATGTAGGGTCCGGCGTCCTTCTCGTAGTGTGTTAAGATCGGTATCTTGGAGAGCCGGGGTTTCTCCTCGACCTCCATGACTGGAGCGTCCTTGACTATTTTCGGGGGTTGAGGATTTCTCAAAGATTCAATCATCTTCTGGTAGAATCCTTCTTCAGAGACATCTAGGGCCGAGTATATCCTCCCGCGGGTCGCGGCTAC
>LUCD01000057.1 GCA_001593925.1 Candidatus Bathyarchaeota archaeon B26-1 | reverse complement strand
AGAGGATTTCGTTCGGCTTCAGTTCCGCTAAGGTCAGCATTCTCTTGACGACTGGTATGGGCGACGCTACAAAGGGTGAGATGAACACTCGCGCTCGCCTCCAATACCATCCATTTAGATTCCACAAACGGTTATATCTCCTTTACGCCTACCAGAACCTTCTCTTAAGAGCGTTACGTTCAGCCTCTATTATGAGCTCGAAGAAACGGTCTGAGAGCTCGTTTTCCTCGGAAAGTATCCTCTCACAGTCGCTCACTGTGAGCTTTCTTCCAGCTAAGGCTATAGCTGCAAGCCTGCCATACTTGGAGATGAGCTTAGCAGTCTTTAACGCCTTCTCTTTCAACCTCCGCTCCTGCTTGGTCGGCCTTTCCCCCCTCTTCTCAGCGAGGGGTAAGACCTTATCCTCCTCGACTTGGAGGAGACCGATCCTGTCTGAACCGCACTTTGGACAGACAGGTCTCTCTGGGAGGTCCTTCACGGGAACCATCTCGACGTAGCCCCAACAGTTCGTACATACGAAGGTGAAGGTCTCGGCTAGGAGCCTAACCCTAGCCGACTCGATGAGGATGCGCTTCATCCTCTCTGGGGGTATGAGGTCGGTCTTCATGCTGACCCGTTCTATTCCAAGGCGGGCTATGGGGGTGGCCTCTCCCCCAGTCTCGATCTTCACTATCTCGATCTCCCCCGCTCTCAGCATCCTGAAGACCTTCAGGAGGTTCTCGACGTCTAGGTCTTTCGTGAACGTCTCCTTCAGAGCCTCGTCGTAGATCACTGTTCCCTCAAAGCTCTGGAGTAGGCTTCGGAGGCTGATGTTGCTGAAGTCCACCCACCTCTTCAAAGCCCCAAACCTCCTAGCAACGTGGATCATCCTCCTCTTGAATATCCCCGTCTTTACGGTTGCCCTAGTTAAGGCTTCGCGGATGACCTCGTCAGGGGAACTTTTCAGCCTCTCCATAATCTCGATTACATCTTCAGACCTGAAGGCGCCCACGGTCCTGACGAATATTCTGTAGGGGTCGTGTTGAACAGCGACGGCGTATCCCTTCTCCTCCGAGAGGATGTGGCCTAAGAGCTGGGCTAAAGACCTGTTCGTCAAAGAGCCGAAGTTGGCGTGTAGAATCACGAAGTCCTCCCAGTCCTCAACGACTATCCGCCGATCTGTTGGAACCGGGTAGCTGAGCTTCACGTTCTCAACAGTCTCGCGTATCGCCCTCAGAATCGTTTCTTTATCTGAGGGGTAAACCTCGGCGAGCTTAGCCGCGATCTCTGGAGGCTCCAACCCCTTCTTTAACTCCTCCTCCACCAGCCTCCTTATGGAGCCGACTTCTTGGGCGACCTCGAAGGGGACGGGTATCTCCTCTCCCACCCAGCTCGGGATCGCCCCTGTAGGATCGTCGACAGGCCGAACATAAATCTTGTCAGAGGATATGCTCACTATCTGCCAGGGGCTTCCACGTATGATGAACTTGACGCCGGGGTTCCCGTACTCCGCTACGAAGGCCTCGTCGAGTATGCCTACTGGAGTGTCCGATGAACGGTCCATGACGAGGTAATGCTTCTCATCCGGGATCATCGAGAGGTTCTCGAAGTAGTACGTGTAGAGGGCTTTCGTTCTACGGGGCTTTATCACAACCATATCCTCGAATGAGACCCATGCGAGCCTGGGGAAACGGGTGTGCATGTACTCTAGGACGCGCTTCACGTCTTCGAGTGTCAGGTTTCGGTACGGGTAGGACTTCCTGAACGTCTCGTATATCTCGTGGAAGTTGAGGCGTCTCCTCCTCATCAGGAGGCCCGCTATCTGATGTGCCAAGGCGTCGTAGGGCTTCTCAGGTATGGCGACCGGCTCCAGCTCTTCCCGGTATGCTCTACGCCCTATAACCATAGCCTCAAGAGTGTCATCGGGGTCCATCGTTATGATTATTCCCTTGGCCATCCTCCCAAGCCTGTGGCCGCTCCTCCCAACACGTTGGATGAGACGCGTAACCTGCCGAGGACTCATGTACTGTATGACGAGGTCGATGTGACCCACATCGATTCCCAGCTCAAGTGAAGATGTGCAGATAACCCCTTTGAGTTCGCCGTTCTTCAATCCTCTCTCAGCCGCTATCCTTGAGGGCTTCGCCAAGGAACCGTGATGAATCGAGACCGGGAAGTTCATGTCCCAGACCTTGAATCTGCTCGCCAAGACCTCCGATATTGCCCGCGTATTCGTGAAGAGGAGGACGGACCTATGCTTCTCAATTAGTTGGCGTATCACTCTGAGGCGGGCCGCAACCTCCGGATGGGTGTAGATCACCGACGCGAACTCGAAGTCTTCGGGCTTGGGCTTCGGAAAGACAACCCTTATGTTCATCATGCGGGCTACCGAAACCCTCACGATCTCTACGTTCCTCCCGTCTCCGACGAGGAACTGCGCCACCTTCTCGGGACTACCTATCGTCGCGGAGAGACCTACTATCTGGAAGTCCCTCCCGACGATTATCCGGAGCCTCTCCAAGGCTAGGGAGAGCTGGCTTCCACGCTTGCTGTCGGCTACTTCGTGGACCTCGTCGATGATCACCCATTTGAGGGCTTGGAGGTTCCTCCGCATGACCCACCCTGCCATTATCGCCTGCAGGGTCTCCGGCGTGGTTATGAGGATGTCTGGGGGGCTCTTAGACTGGATCGTCCTCTCCCTTACGCTCGTGTCACCGTGCCTAACGGCCAGTCTCAAGTCTAAGTTGTTGCACCACCACTCTAGCCTTTCAAGCATGTCGCGGTTGAGCGCTCTCAGCGGAGTTATATAGAGAACTTTGATCCCGTGTTCTCTCCTAGGCATCCTTATGAGCATGTCTAGGATGGGCAGAATCGCGGCTTCCGTCTTACCGGTAGCGGTCGGCGAGATCAAGAGGACGTTCTTGCCCTCGAGTATCTTCGGTATGGTCTTCTCTTGAGGATCAGTTGGAGCCTCGAAGCCCCTCTCCTCAATCAACCTCCTGATGGGCTTCGAGAGCAAATCGAAGGCGTTCCCTAGAGTCTCTGTCAACCCGCCGACCGTCCAGAACCTAGAGGATAGAGCAACCTCTAACCTAAAAGTTTTTTGTGCAGTACCAAAAGAAGTAAGAATCTGGTTCTTCTAGTGTTTTGAGGTAAACTTAAAGGTTTGAAGAAACCTTTATCCTTTGTAAGGAGCGCCCGCTCAGCTCAGGGATGGAGGGGGAACCGACGAATATTAGAGATATCTGGAGGAAGGAGCTCTTCAGAACCCTCATCATCCTAGGGATAATCGTGCTCTTGTTCTTCACGTTCCGGACAGCCTTAATCCTAACGCTTAAAACGGAGTATCCGCTCATGACCCCGGTCTCAGAGAGTATGGAGCCAACCCTAAAAGTTGGCGACCTGCTAGTGATTCAGGGAGGCCTAAACCCAGAAGACATAAATGCTGAGCCGAACACGGGAGACATAATAGTCTTCAGAAAACCCGGGAACCCTGACGAACTCGTTGTTCATAGGGCTATAAATAGGATCAAGAAGGATGGCCGGTACTACTTCATCACGAAGGGCGACAACAACGCCTATCCCGACAACTGGGAGGTCCCTGAAGACTGCATAATTGGGAAGGTTGTATGGGTCATACCGATGCTCGGCTACGTAAAGATATATTTTGGAACGCCGATCGGCATGTCTGTGGGTATAATATTGATCGCGACGCTTCTGATCTTGGAGGCCTTGCCATCGAAGAAAGACAAGGAACCCTCCAGAAATGAGCCGGAAGACGATGCTTCAAAGGGTGGAGGGGAACGGTTAACCGGCCTTTAGACGGCTCATCTATGAAGCTGCGTTCTCTGAGGTTTATAAGGTTTATAAGGGACACACACCCCTTAAATATGGAGGATATTCTTTAAAAAGTAAGGAGGTTCACGTGGTGCCGAAGGTTGAGCCTATAATAAAGATTGAGAATGTGGTTGCGTCGGCTACACTTAATCAGAGGGTTGACCTAAACGCTGTTGTGAGGGGGTACCCCGGCGTCGAGTACCGTCCAGAACAGTTTCCGGGACTCGTCTTTAGGCTGAAGAAGCCGAAAACGGCCACGCTCATCTTCAACTCGGGTAAGATGGTCTGTACAGGAGCGAAATCCGAGAAGGAGGCAAAAAGAGCCGTTCTTAAGGTCGTGAGAGAACTGAAGAAGAGCGGGATAGTCATAATAGGTAAGCCGGAGCTCAAGATACAGAACATAGTTGCATCAGCGAACTTGGGAGGGCTGATCGACTTAGAGAAGTCAGCTTACGCCCTCGGGAAGACCATGTACGAGCCGGAGCAGTTCCCCGGCCTCATATACCGCATGGACGACCCTAAAGTTGTGATCCTCCTCTTCGCGAGTGGGAAGCTCGTCTGCACAGGGGCAAAGAAAGAGAGCGAAGTGTATGAGGCCGTTAAGAAACTCCACAAACGTCTAGAAGAGGAGAACCTCATATACTACGAAGAATAAAACTTCCCGGAACAAGGTGTGACCGTCCAGCTACGTTCTGAAGTGCTCCCAGCCTTTACTCTCTATTGTTCTAGCTCGGCCTCCCACATTGAGGGTAACTTCTTCCGTCCGCGTGGCTACACCTATCCTGATAAGCCGCCCTCCAACACTCCTAAGAGCCCTCTCAGCCTCGTACCACAGGTCAGGCCTAACCGTCACTACGAGCTCGTACTCTTCACCTCCATAGAGACACAGCTCATACGGGTCCAACCCGTGGAGCTCGGCGAACCTCTCGGCTTCTGGGGCTACCGGGAGATTCTCCACTGAGAAGCCGACCCCGCTTGCCCTCGAGAGTTCATGAAGACTCCAAGCCAGTCCGTCGCTGGAGTCTATCGACGCCGTAACGGCTCCTGTGGATGCTAGGGCCAGCCCCTCCTTGAGCCTCGCCTCCGGCACGAGAACCGACTGGACTAGGGTGTCTCTGATCTCTCTGGGAGCTCCAAGCCCTTCGAGTAGTATCTTGAGGCCACAGGACGTCTTTCCGAAGAAGCCCGTGACCGCAAGTATGTCACCCGGTCTGGCTCCTCGCCTCCCTATGAACCGGCCTTTCTCGCAGAAGCCTATGGCCGAACAGCTGATTACGAGGTCCGAGGCCTCGTTCGTATCCCCGCCTATTATGTAAGCACCGTACTCGCGGGCTCCCATGTTCAGCCCTGAAGCCAGCTCTTCCACGTCTCTCTCCGTTAGGCTATTCGGTAGCCCCAACGCCGCGAGGACGGCTATGGGCTTCACACCCTTCGCCGCCATGTCACTCACGTTCATGACCACAGCCTTTCTAGCGGCCTCCTTGAGGCTCATACCAGGAGGAACGTCGGTTCTGCCCACAAGCATATCCGTCTTCACCACGGCGAGCCTACCACCATCAACCTCAACCGCGGACACATCGTCCCCGAAGGGCACAGGCATCCCGGGCATAGGCTCCAGAAACCTAAGTATAGTCTCGATAACTCCTCTCTCACCGATCTCCCTAACAGTCCTCTTCACGCCGCCTCTACCCCAACCGAAACCAGACAACCTAAAGAAAGGGTTAGTGAACCTAAAAATAATATTTGGCTAAGAACGTAAGCTACAAGTTTATCTACATCTTGCCACAAAAATACTGGAAAGGAAGCCCCGGTAGCTAAGCCCGGTTATAGCGGCGGCCTCGTAAGCCGCAGGTCGCGGGTTCGAATCCCGCCCGGGGCTCCAATATAGGCGGTTGAGCCTTCCTGTCGGAGGGCGATTTATAGTTACCCTTCTGCTTGGCTTCAATTATTTGTTGAATTTCAAGCTTGAGAGCGTTTTTGCATGTTCTGCTCATGTTTATGCCCATTTCTCGGGCTGTTCTCCACACTTCTGGGTCAATCCTTATCGTGACAAGATTCCTCAAAGCAATTGCTCTCAACTGTATTTACAGTTCTTCCTTCCGTTTGAGCGATTCAGGGAGGGTGACAGCTCTTTTCTTCTCTCATCTTTTTGAGGATTAGGATTTCTATCGCATGGCTTTTGTTTGCGTAGATTCTGGCTTTGACTTTCTTGTTAAGCCATTCCACGCATTTTTTAGGTAGGGTTCTGCTCACTCTTTCCCTTCTCATCACTTCTCCCCCAATATCATCATCTCCTATTCTTCGCGTACAAATGCAAAGAAGGCGTGGAGAGGTTCTTCGCATGGTTAACAGAAGGGTTCGGGAGACTGGCCCTAAGATGGGAAAGACTAGCATCAACCTTCCTAGGCTTTATACAACTCGCCTGCATCATGATGTACTGGAGAGTTTTGAGATGAGTTCATTTTCTTTTCATGGTTCTAACTAAAGCGTAAAACTGTGGTTCTTCATCATAATAGATCCCTCCTTCTCATCAAGGGTTTTATTATGAAAAAGTAAATTACTATAACAAAAAATGCTAAGGGTATTAATATTTTTAAATTCATTTTTAAGAATGTTTCAATTGTTAAACCTGAATATGCTTTTAAATTTTGAATATAATTTTTGGTTTGACTATAAGCTAAGAAAATATCTGGGTTAGAAACGTCTTTGTGTGGTTCTGTCATGCTTCTTTCATGATATTCATTCCACGAATAAATCAACACTAATTTAACATCTTTAATGTTGTCAAAAACGTAATCCCATTCGGCTTGATACATGCCTTCTGTGTAGTTAACATCATGCCTTTCATAGGTTTCTCTACCACCATATTTGTAAAGATAATAATCGTCATAACGAGGACAAACCGTAACTTCTCCGTCAACTGAAATTTTCATATCGTCTTTTTTATTCCAAAGAGACCAGTCAACATAATTTTCATGTCCGACAACCCTATCAGTAAATCTACTGTCATTTTTAGGGGGATTCAAAGGGTTAAACCAGCAAAGAAGATATTTTCCTTCCCATCTGAAATAACAGTGTTTATAAAGCTCAACATAATTTTCATATATATAATTGTATATGAAAGTGTAGTTAGGGTTGTCTGTGTAAGGTTCAACCATTATGCAAAACTTTATTGGGAAATTTTTTTCTGATAAAACTTCTAATAGGATTTTTGTTGAGTTATCTTCATAACTGTTATTTCCCCACCACGATATAATAATAAAATCTACACCTAAATCAGCAATTAAATCTATCTGTTTTGCTAAATGAGTTTTGTTTTGGCTACTATAATAACTGTAATAATATGGCTCATCAACCACTATGTTGTAAATTGTATCATTCCAATGTCTGTTACCAAAGCCTTCATCATACCATACATAATAAAAAATGCCTACTTTTATCTGGTCATCTCTTTCAACATAAGAAAAAACAAAAACAGAAAAAAGAAGGAGAATTAAAAGGGGGATTAATAGTTTCTTCATTAAGCTCTCATCTTCTTCAATATTTTACCCAGCATACTGAATAGAGCTCCCCAATACTCCTATATAAGATTATTACGGGCAACCATTCCAAGAACATACTTGTTAATCCACTAACCATAGATATTTTAAATCGTTTACTTCAACCACAACATAGCCAGCAGTAGTATAATAGTTGTTCCCTCTAGCTCTGATGTATCTACATTTCCAAATATCGGTGGCATAACCCTTAACAACTCGTTCATAATCAGAACAGTTATAGGCATAGCGTCAGACAATTTTAGGTCTCCAAAACCTAACCTTTAAAGCATAAATTTTTCTCTTTTCCCAAAAAGAAGCCAAATATTGTTATATGTGGAATGCGTACCATACAATTGTATGATTTTTGAAACGGTTTTTATTCAAAAATATATAAATAAAGACTTAAAACCACCTCTCTGGAGAAGAGGGGCTACTTAAGGAGCAAGAGGAGGATCGTCCAAGGCAAGGTTAGGAGATACTACGAGGTAACCGAGGATGGACTGAAGATGCTCGAGGAGTCTAA
>LUCD01000056.1 GCA_001593925.1 Candidatus Bathyarchaeota archaeon B26-1 | reverse complement strand
GAAGGAAAGCGGAAAACCCGTCTTCAGTATTGACACTCCCCCACCATACGTGAATACGCCGATCCACATAGGGCAGGCGTACACGTACGTCTGGATGGACGTCTTCGCTAGGTATAGGAGGATGGCTGGTTACAACGTTCTCTTCCCGATGGGCCTCGACAAGAACGGGCTTCCAGTGGAGGTTCAAGCTGAGAAGACCTTCAAGATAACGATGCATGAGACCCCGCGTGAGGAGTTCATAGAGAAGTGTAAGATAATTCTTCGGGAGAGCGGAGACCGATCCTTAGAGACCTTCAAGAGGCTCGGTTTGAGCTGCAACTCCTGGAAGCTCCAACATGAGATCGGAGGCCTATACGAGACCGACGACCCGGAGTATAGGAGGCTAACCCAAGAGACATTCATAGAGTTCTGGAAGAGAGGCCTAATATACGAGGATGAGAAGACTACCAACTACTGCCCTGTCTGCCGCACAACGATCTCCGACGCCGAGGTCGAGTACGTCGAGGAGGAGACAGACCTAAACTACATAAAGTTCAGGGTTGAGGAGACGGGTGAGGACATAATAATCGCCACGACTAGGCCTGAGCTCCTCTGCTCGTGTAGGATCGTCCTCTACAACCCGGCCGACGAGCGGTACCAGCACTTAGAGGGGAAACACGCCATCGTTCCAATATATGGGCATAGGGTTGAGATTAGGCCTCACCCGTACGCGAAGCCCGACTTCGGCTCGGGCCTCGTGATGATCTGCAGTTTCGGAGACTACAGCGACGTGAGAATCCTCAGGGAGCTCAACCTAGACCCGATCTACGCCATAGAGCCTGACGGGAGGATGAACGAGAAGGCTGGAGCCTATAGAGGATTGAAGGTTGAGGAGGCTAGACGCAGGATCATAGAAGACCTGAAGGCTGAAGGGTTAATAGTGAAAGTCGAGAGGATTCGCCAGAGGAGACCCACCTGTTGGAGGTCGAAGAACCCGATAGAGTTCGTCCCGATGAAGGAGCTCTACCTCAAACAGGTCGAGTTTAAAGAAGAGATTCTTAGGCTCGCCGACGAGATCGAGTTCTTCGCTCCTGAGAGCAAACAGATACTCATCGACTGGATTAACTCCGTGGAGGTAGACTGGGTCATCTCGAGGAGGAGGTACTACGGGACGGAGATACCGCTCTGGTACTGTAAGGGGTGCGGATACACCTACGTGCCGGAGCCGGGCAGGTACTACCAGCCTTGGAGGGAGAAGCCTCCCATCGAGAAGTGTCCCAACTGCGGATGCACGGAGTTCCGCGGCGAAGAGAGAACCTTCGACACGTGGTTCGACTCCGCAACCTCAGAGGTTTACATACTCGGCTACCTCTGGGACAAAGAGTTCTTCCACAAGAACTTCCCGTGCACGTTGAGGCCTCAAGGAAAAGAGATCGTCCGGAACTGGCTCTACTTCACGATGCTGAAGGCTTACCTCCTCTTTGGGAAGGCTCCCTTCAAGAAGGCTTGGATTCACATGCACGTCGTCGACGAGGAAGGTCGGAAGATGAGCAAGAGCCTAGGGAACGTTATAGACCCTCAGGAGGTCATCGAGAAGTTTGGTGGGGAAGCCTTCAGGGTGTGGTCGGCTTTAGAGGGCAACATAACGAGGGGGGACATCAGGTGCTCCTTCAAGAGGATAAAGGGAAACTCGAAGTTCCTAACCAAGATTTGGAACATAGCGAGGTTCATCTCGAGCTTCCCGCAGGTCTCTGAGGGCTACGAGCTTGCACCCCTAGACCGTATGATCCTAGCCGAGCTGAACGGGCTTATTGAGAAGTGCAGGCTAGGATACGAGAAGATGGACGTTCACGCCTCAGCCGAGGCTATCAGAACCTTCATGTGGAACGTCTTCGCCGACCATTACATAGAGGCCGTCAAGTCTAGAGCCTACAACAGGAGCGGCCGCTTCAGCCCGGAGCTCCAGCGCGGAGCATGGTACACGCTCCACACTTGCCTGAACGTCCTCTTGAGGCTACTAGCCCCAATCTGCCCCTTCATAACGGAGGCTATATGGCTGGAACTCTACTCAGAAGAGAGCATCCACACCCAAACCTTCCCGGAGGAGAAGCCTGAATGGAGGAGCGATCTGAGAGAGATACTGGAGGCTTTCATGGAGTTCAACAACACGATTTGGAGATATAAGAAGGAGGAGGGCCTCGCCTTGAATCAAGAGATTGACGCGACGGTCTACGCCGCGGAGGGCCTGAAGCCCTTAGCTCAAGACCTAGAGGCGATGCACAGGATAAGGGAGCTTAGGTTCGGTAAGCCGAAGCCGGAGGAGGGTGAAGTGAAGCCTCTATCGGAGGCCGTGTTCATCCTCAAGAAGCGGGAATCTTGACGGCGCTCCCACAGGACTATACGAGGAAGTCCGGCTTTCTGGAGAACCTCTGCAGAGCCCGTTTAAACTGTTCCAAGTCGCATATTGTATGGTTTATGAGGCTTATGTGGGAGTTTATGAGTTCGTATATCTCGGACTCGGAGTCCGCTTCTAGGATATCGTTCCTAATCTGGTCCACAATAAGCTGCGTTAGTTCGCTCCTCTGCGTAGCGGAGTTGAAGACCTCCAGTATCTTGGCTCTCAGCTTCTCGGCTTCAGGATTCGGAAGTTCACCTCTGTGTATCCTGTCAGCGACCTCGTGGATGACCTTCACATCTGAGAGGGAAGCCGACCTCCTAGCCGCAACCTTCCCCTTGGACGTCAGGAAGATCATTACTGGAACCGCGCTTACGCCGTAGAGTTCGGTTAAATCGTTGTTACTGGAGTCCTCGATGTTTACTAGGTGTATCTTGACGTCGCCGACCTCCTCCCGAATCTTCTTGCTCAGCTTAGAGAGTTTACGGGCGCTCTCGTACAAGTCGGAGTAGAAGTACATGATCTTTATCTTCCGCTTATTCATGGAAGCCCCTCCTAAAGGTTACACACCCACCCCTAACATGGATTACCCACTATGATAAAAAAGGAGGAAGATGCCTCAGAGAACATGAGGGCCCCTTATTCACGCTTCTTGGTGATCTCCCTAACGACCCCAGCCGCGATCGTTGTGCCCATGTCCCTGATGGCGAACCTTCCAAGCTCCGGTATCTCGGTGTAGACCTCGAGCGATATAGGCCTCAGCGGCTCGAACCGAACTATGGCTCCGTCGCCTGTCTTGAGGAAAGACGGGTGCTCCTCGATTACCTGACCGGTCCTCGGGTCGAGCTTACTTATTAACTCGGCGAACCTGCAGGCGACTTGGGCTGTGTGAGCGTGCAGGACAGGCGTGTATCCAGCCGCTATGGCCGTCGGATGGTGGATCACTATGATTTGCCCTATGAACTCCTTTACCACCGTCGGCGGGTTGTCTACGTGGCCGCAGACGTCGCCTCTCTTTATGTCGGTCCTCGAGATTCCTCTAACGTTGAAACCTATGTTGTCTCCGGGTTCAGCCTTCGGTATCCTGACGTGGTGAACCTCAATCGACTTAACCTCTCCAACCTTCCCCGAAGGCATGAAAATAACCTTGTCGCCTTCCTTTAGGACTCCAGTCTCAACCCGTCCAACGGGGACCGTTCCAACGCCTCTGATCGAGTAAACGTCCTGCACCGGTATCCTCAACGGTTTATCGACCGGCTTCGGAGGAGGCTCGAAGGCATCCAACGCCTCGTAGAGGGTTGGACCCTTATACCAAGGCATCTTGTCGCTCCGTTTAACGAGGTTGTCCCCTGTCCACCCGGAGGTCGGCACGAAGGCGATCTTATCAACCTTGTAGCCGACCATCTTCAACATCCGCGCGACCTCGTTCTTGACCTCCTCGTATCTCTCCTTGCTCCAGTTAACCGTCGGGTCGTCCATCTTGTTTATGGCGACGACGATCTGCTTGACGCCCAGCGTGAAGGCTAGGAAGGCGTGCTCCCTAGTCTGGCCTCCGGGTCCTATACCTGCCTCGAACTCTCCCTTCTTAGCCGAGACGAAGAGGACGGCCGCGTCGGCTTGGCTGGCACCTGTGATCATGTTCTTCACGAAGTCCCTGTGTCCCGGCGCGTCGATGATCGTGTAGAAGTATTTAGGGGTCTCAAACTTCAGGTATCTAAGGTCTATCGTTAGACCTCGCTCTCTCTCCTCTTTCAGGTTGTCTAGAATCCAGGCGAACTTGAACGTCTCTTTACCGAGCCGTTTAGCTTCCTCCTCATACTGTTTGATTATCCTGTCGTTCACGACCCCCACTTGGTAGAGCAAGTGTCCCATCGTCGTAGACTTGCCGTGGTCGACGTGCCCGATGATGATGAGGTTCAAGTGCGGCTTCTCAGGTTTGCTCATCCCCTTCCTCCAAACCTACACTGCTACTCTCAGTTTTTATTGGAATCACTAGGAACAATAACGTTCGGTTATTTTAAGTTTTTCTCATGAATAATGAGGATCAAGCCCGTTAAGTACCGGGCGTTTTTAAGCAAATCCGTTTCAACGTCTCAATTCCCTTTTCCAGTAAGTAGGTAAGCCACATATCCCATTCGCCAAGTTTTTTCCATATATCCTTAAAGGATCACTTGCCACGGCCACTCAAAACTAATTTAAAAAAGTTGGTAGACTTAAGAACCGGGAGAACCGTGAAGGTGAAGCGATGCGGGCTCCCCGCCGTCAACCCGGAGAACTCGAAGGGAAGGGCTTCCTAGTATGCATCGAGGGCCTCGACAAGAGCGGTAAGACTACACACTCGCGTCTCCTCGTGAAGGCTCTCAACAATATGGGTTACGACGCAATCTACACATGCGAGCCGAGCAGAGGAGCCTTCGGAAGCCTCTTAAGGAACATTATACTCCATGGGCAGAGGCGCGCCCCACCGGTCTTAGAAGCCGTCCTCTTCGCCGCCGACAGGTTCGACCACGTCGAAAATGAGATTAAACCCGCACTGAAAGAAGGCAAGATCGTAGTCTCAGATAGGTACCTCTACTCCTCACTCGCCTATCAAGGAGCCTCCGGACTCGACCTCGACTGGATCAGGGAGATAAACAGGTTCGCGCCTACCCCTGATCTGGCCATATACATAGATGTGCCGGTTGAGGTTATACTTGAGAGGATAACGAAGGGGAGGTCCCTGATGGAGTGGCCCAAGATACAGTTTGAGGTTCAGAAGGTGTACTTGAGATTGGTTGAGGAAGGGCTCCTTGTGCCCGTCGATGGAAACCGCCCTGTGGAGGAGGTCTCGAGAGACATTCTATCGATGGTCTTGGAGAGGCTGGAAGGGCCTTCTGAGGCTTAAGCCTTCCCCATCCTCTTTATTCGCCTCACCCTCTCCAGACTCTCAAGCATTGTGGAGAGGACTCCTCCAAGCCTCTGGAGCTGCTCGATCTCGCTCTCTCCCTGTATCTTCTCGTTGATCTCCCCTATCTTCATTATCAAGGTGGATTCCAAAGTATCTAGGAGGGGGGCGGCTACGGCCTCCGTTATCTCCCCGTCCTCCCTCACAACCACCACCCTCTTCTTGCATCGAGCACACCAGAGATCGCCGCTCTTCATCTTGAAAAGGGGCGATGCGCACGCTGGACATGAGAGACTCGTCAGGGTTGCTCCGCTTCTCAGCAGGTCCGCCATGGAGCGGAGTTCATTAACATCCGACATCCTCGCCACCTTTCTCTCCCAGAGAAGACACTAAAACCCAAGGGAAAACGACGATTTATAGGTATCTGAAGAGAGGCGATGCATGAAAGAAATTAAAGCCTCGGTGAATAATAGTAATTGATGTGCGGACTGAGCGCCCTTGGGGAGCTCAGAATATTCCTTTACCTACCAGTTACAGATTGGCGATGAGCCTTGGAGGTTGGACGTTTGCGTAGGATGGTTTTAGGCCGTACCGGGCTTGAAGTTTCAAGGCTTTGCATAGGGACCGATTACTCAAGCGTGTACGGAGGTTCACCTCTGGGTCCCAAGATTCTCTTAAGAGGGTTCGAGCTAGGTGTGAACTTCTGGGACTCTTCTGAGAGCTATGGTTCCTACCCGGCTATAAGGGAGGCTCTGAAGAGGCTGAGGCGGAGCGATGTCGTAATAACGAGTAAGAGCTACAGCCCTGACAGGGCTGGGATTGAGAAGCACCTGAATGAGGCCTTACAAGAAATGGAGACCGAGTATGTGGATATCTTCATGCTCCATGCGGTAGACGGCATGGACGAGTTTAAACGTAGGAGAGAAGCCTTGGAGTTCCTCTTAGAAGCGAAGGAGAACGGCCTGATAAGAAGCGTAGGCCTCTCAACCCACTCAGCCAAGACGGCTTGGGCTCTGGCTGATGTTCCTGAGGTCGAGGTTGTCTTGGCGGTCTTGAACGTGGAGGGACTCAGAATCAGCGAAGGAGACGCTGAACTCATGATCTCAGCCCTGAAGAGGCTCCGCGACGCCGGGAAGGGAGTCTACCTCATGAAGGTTCTGGCCAGAGGGAGGCTGGCGGATAGGGCGGAGGAAGCCCTAAGATACGCGTTCAGCATCCCCTACGCCCACTCGGTCTCGGTTGGAATAAGAACCCTGAAGGAACTTGAGTTCGCCGTCAAAGTGGCGGAACAAACATGAAGGAAACAAGCACATTCAAGGTTAGCGCTTAATCGAGAGGCTTAAAGGCTCCACACCTCTTGGCCCTAGAGACCTCTAAAGTTCTGGATTAAATTCTTCCATTTCATCGGAACAGGCAAAGTTGAACCTATAAACCGAATTTTAAGTTCATAAATCTTTAAAGTAGCTCGCAGAGACGTTGTTATTGCTTTGGCATTCAGGGTGATCGTGTGAAAACATTAAAGATTGTATTTGGTCTCTTGTTTTTTGCTTTGTACCAGTATTTTAACCTTATAAACTGGTTGGTGAACCGCTTAGAAGGATGATTTCTCTGCGCGCCACAGCCTCATCCCTCTGAGCTTTGGTTATGCTCCTAAGAAGCCTTATGCCGTTGAGGACGTGTTCTACCTCGTCCATGTTCAGCGAGCCTAAGATTTGTAGAGCCTCCTTGGGCGTTACTGGAAGAACCTCGACATCCACATTCATGGCCTTAAAAAATTTAAGGTTTAGAGTTGAAAAGGCTTGTGAATTCAGGGTTCATACCAGATTAACCATAAGCTCAGTGATGTATCAACGGCCAAGACTCTAAAGGTCTTCTATCTATGTTCTTAATGTATTTGTGATTCTTAAAATTTAAAAGGCGTGGCTACTTGTGACATTAAATGCTGAGAATGCTGGCGATGGAAGATGAGGACGTCAACCGTCTTCAAGCTAGACCTGAAAAAGATCGATGGGGAAGGCGACTTTCCCTGCCCAAAGTGTGGAGTCACAATCTCCCCAGACGATGTCTCAGAAGAAACCTACAGAATTTTAGAGGTTAAGTCTAGGGGGGAACGCCTAGAAAGGCTCGTGATCCTCTGCAACAAGTGTGGGAGCATAATCCACCTAGTCGGCTTCGAACTACTAGATGAATACGAAGAGTTTTCAGCCGACCTGTAACCCTTAAAAACCATGTGCTCTCCCTTTTTAAGGTAAAAGCTCAAGAGGCTAGAGGTGATCTGAGACGGGAAAGGTTGAGGATGAGATTCTCCGGTTGCTTAGGGAGGGAAGGCCCTTAACCCTCATCGAGATATCAGAAAGGTTGGGGAAGAAGCCTAAGACCGTCTTCAGATCATTACGTAAACTCTTTGAAGAGGGTAAGATCGACTCAGACCCGAGAACGAGAACCTACAGGCTTGCAGAAGATGGGGAGTAAGGCGAAGAGAGCCTTCATTCACCTTTCTCTCTAGCCTCCGGGTACTTCTCCCTAATCTTGGCGTCAGCTATCTTGGCGATCAACGCGTTGGAGATGAACACGCACTTGACTCCTAAGAGCTCAGCGATCTCAGCCTGTTTCTGATCCTGCGTCACAAGTATTAAATCCATCTCCTTCGCGCATTCCACGATCTCCTTGTCCTTTGCTCCACGCAGCCCCAACTCGTGAACCGTGAAGACTGTCCACCCTAGGGCCTCGAAATGCTCCTTGAGACCGGAGTACATCTCGTCGAGTAGGAGCCTCATCCAAGCCCCCTCTCACTAGACTCTACCACTTTTGATAAGGGTTGGTCCTCGATGCTTATCGCTTTTTCGGGTGGGCCGCAAGGCTTAAGAGAGGGTACGCACATCTCCATGAGGAGAAGTGTATTAGAATGTCGAGTGAAGGGATAGAGGGTAAAGAACTCGTAAAGGTTGAGGAGTTAACTCCGAGTTCGAGAGGCGTGAACATAATCGTCAAGGTGGTCTCTAAGAGCGAGGTTAGGAACGTGGTGGGGAGGGGAGGCTCGCACAGGGTTGCGGACGCCCTCGTAGGAGACGAGACAGGATGCTTATACCTGACGCTTTGGGACGACAACATCGACCAGATAGAGGAGGAAGACACTATCAGAGTCACCAACGGCTACGTAAACCTCTTCAGGGGAAACATGCGGCTGAACATAGGGAGGTACGGGAGCTTCGAGGTTCTGGAAACATCCCCGATCACCGAAGTCAACACGGAGAACAATCTGTCCTCAAAGAGGTATGAACAGGAGAGGCGGTATCGCCCCTACCAGCCTAGATACGGCGGAAGGAGATACCAGAGAAGGAGATACTGAGAGATTAACCCTCCCTAAAGGAGTTCCTATACTCTCAAACGGTCATAGAAGATTTGAGGCTTCAGTTTGGGTAAAAGAAAAGTGCTAAGCGAGAAGGAGTATAAACCCCTAGTTCTTCCCGGGGGAACTGACGTTCTAGGCGTAGCCGAGAAGATGCTCGGTTTCGACAGGGTTCTAGTAAAATGCCAAGACGGTTACCAGAGGCTATGCAGAATCCGGGGGAAGATGAAGAGGAGAGCGTGGGTTAGACGAGGCGAC
The DNA here is from genome assembly GCA_001593925.1 of Candidatus Bathyarchaeota archaeon B26-1. GTDB lineage: Archaea > Thermoproteota > Bathyarchaeia > Bathyarchaeales > B26-1 > B26-1. The sequence continues at coordinate 6,014 of LUCD01000056.1, read as the reverse complement.
ATCGTTCTGGTTTCACCTTGGAACTTCCAGTTCGAGAAGAGAGGCGACATAATCTGGCGCTACAAGAGGAACCAGACCGGATGGCTGAGGAAGAACGGATACTTGAAGAAGGAACCCTAACAAGATGTTGTCAAGTTTTTAGCTGGTTTGCTTCCTTTCTCTTTGGTAAGTTAGGTTGAAACTTTTCAGCGCTAATGGATAGTGCTGAGGGGTATGAAGCCCTCTTTTAAGAGAACAAGAAGATTCTATTACTCCCATAGATTTACACCATTAGAGTGAGAGTCAAGTCGACATCTCGCTGTATAAACTTATTTCTAAGTGAACAAAGAATCCTCAGTGTCTCTTACGTCGAAAGACTTTTACACCTAAGATTATAACGACAACTGCTACAACACTGCCGCCGACCACTTCAGCCCACGGGAATCTCTTCTCTAACACCGTGAATGTTTGGCTGGCGCTGCATCGGGTGTGGGTCTCGTTTCCTCCCCAACTGACACTAATGGTCCAATTACCCACTAAAGGTGGTTTATATGCAAGGGAGAAGGTGCCATCATCCTCTGTATACGCGGTTTGGGAAATGTCCCATCCCACGGGTGGGAAGAACCAAACAATTATAGGCACGCCTCCGATGGGGACCTCTGAGCCGTTTATGATCGCTACGAGCTTGCCGCTGACCTCTAGGCTATCCCCGACCGTGACCTCCGATTTAGGTAGGGTGAGGTAGATCTTGGTCATAGTTATGGGTGGAAGCACCGTGAAGTTCACCACTTCAGACGTGGCGCCGTAATACTCGTCGTTCCCCGGCCACGAAGCGTATACGCGCCAGACACCCTCCATGTCAGGCGTGAAGGTATAATTGTATGGAGCAACTCCCCATGAACCCATAAAAGTCCACGTAGAACGTTGAAAAGGTGTGCCATCAGGCCTTATGAAGGTCAAGGTCACGGGAACCACTAAATAGGGATAGAGGCCGCCCCAAACGGTCACACTAAGACCCAAATGAACACTCCGAGGATTCACATCACAAGTGACACTCGTCTCCTTTTTCTCAGCAGCCCCCAACCCAAGAAGAAACCCAAAGGATGCAAGCGTCACAGAAGCCACCAACTCCACAACCAACAAAACCAAAAGAATCGCCCTAGCAAGCGGGCTCAAAATTCGCACCCCCAAACCTTGGTATAAATCAAAACGTTATTTAAATTTTTTATGGCGGGAGAAGATGTTGTCAAGTTTTTGTTTTGGGTAGTGCGTTGCATCGTGTGTCGAATGTCTCTATGTAGGTTTTTGCGCTCTTGATTGTTGGGTTGTTTGGGAAGTTGTTGTGGAAGCGTTTTGTTCTTGCTTTTAGGGTTCCGAACCAGCGTTCTATCCGGTTTCGCATCCCGAATGTTACGTGTCTCCACTTTAAGCCCAGAGTTCTTAGGGCTTCTGGGTACCATGGTCCCTTATCGACGAGGATGAGAGGCTTTTTCGTGCAGGTCTCCAGGACCTTCCTCAGGAAGGCTTCTGCCTGCATGATGTTCCTTGTCCACGAGACCCTGCATGCTAGGACTTCCTTCGTCTTGGTGTCTATGGCTGCCCAGACGAAGAGATGCTCTCCCCTCAACTTGAGCTTGGTCTCGTCCACGGCTACTAGGCTCCTACACTTCCTTTTGGGCTTTGGGAAGGCCTTTCTCAGCCTCCTGAACCAGAGGAGGACAGACTCGTGGCTGAACCTTGCGAAGCCCCTCAAGACCCCGGCGACAACCCTATATGAGAGGCCGGAGTAGTACAACAAGGTGGATAGGGCCTTAACCTTGAGGGGCTTCCTATTCCAACAGAAGACTCCGGACCTCTCAACCCTATCCACCAAAACCGAAAAGGGTTCAACACAACATCACCAACAAAATGAATAGAAGAACATAAAGAAAAAACTTGACAACATCCCTAACAAAATAATAACCGTTAAAAATACTATCTTCCAGACTCTTCGTCGCCCCTAGGGGGTGTCCAGATGGAAGAGAGGGTTTACGCACTCCTCGGGATAGCCGCTTTCCTTGTGGCCTACACTTCTATAGGAGTCTCTATAACTCTGTCCCCTTGGTTCAGCTGGCAGGAGAACGCCCTCAGCGACCTCGGACATTCAACGAGGAGCAGAGTTGCACCCATATTTAACCTCGGCTTACTGGCGGCCGGCGCCCTCTTTACGATCTACGCGGTCACAGCCTTCAGGAGGTACGCGAGGTACACAAGTGTCTCCGCCTTGATCTCAGCTTTTACGCTCCAGTCCGTTGCGACGTTCGATGAGGTTTACGGGTTTCTCCACCTTGTGGTATCCGTGCTCCTATTCGCGTCTTTGGGCGTAACATCCATCCTATACGCGGTTGAGAGAAAATCCTTACTTGCCTTGATAGCGTTCGCCGTGGGACTCGGCTCATGGATACTCTACTGGCTTGGAACCTACCACGCGGGCATAGCTGTCCCAGAAACCCTATCGTCCCTAGCCGTAGCAGTCTTAATCGTGTCCTCCGCCGTCAAGATATACCTGAAACGGTAACCTTTAAGGATTAAGGGAAGACTTCACGCTTCTCTACTGGAAGCTATAAAACCTAGAGACGTTCACCTCCCAGCCCAAATAATCTCCTCGACCACGTAGAACATGCCCAACCGCTTCATCGTCCGGGACTATGTCCTCAACCAAGTTCAGAATTTCGGCCCGCAACCCATCTCCTCTAAGGCCCTGCAGAGCGCCTCGACGTTCTCTATGGGCGTAGGCGGGTAGATGCCGACCGTGACCATTAAGCCCCCCTCGGGAGAGCTCAGCTCAGAGATCACATGCTTCACGTGCCTCTCTACCTCGCTTGGCCTCCCGAACGGAACTATCCGTTGCCGGTCGATGTCCACATCTACGCAGACCCTGCCTTTAAGCCTCTTCTTTATCGTCTCAACACCATTAACCAGGTCTTGGAGGTTGAGGATCGTCACACCAGCCTCGATCAGGTCGTCGGCGACCTCCATTATGTGGCCGTCGCTGTGGAAATGGATGTGAACCCCCCTCTCCCTTACAGGTGTGAACATCTCCTTGTACGCTGGGAAGAGGAACTTCCGAAACTTGCTCGGAGGAATCGGTAGCCTATCCTGCGTCCCCAAGTCATCCCCGACGCTCAACAGGTCGATCCCGACCTCAAGCCATCTCCGGATAAGCTTCAGGTTAAATTCGACGACCATGCGGATCAAGGTCTTGAGCTGAGGAGGCTCCGTGATGAAGTCCCTCATCAGATTGTTGAATCCCCTCAGGTAATAGAGCCTCTGAAACATGAATCCGTGGGGGCAGCTCCCAACCGCCAGCTTTCCTTTCCTCTTGTTCTTCTCAAGCTCCCTTAGGGCTTCCTTGAAGTCTCCGGGTGAGGGGGGAAACCCCTTTCTCCAGAGACAGCGGGTCAGGCGGCTTATAGGTCTCTAGGGCCTTCCAGTCTTCAAGCGGGTGCTCCACGACCTGTCCTTGGAGGCCGTCGACGAGGAAGGTCCAGACGCATCCCCACTCATCCACGATCCTATTCCCCGCACGTCTAACCCCGAAGTCGTCGAATCTCACGCTTCCCTTCTTGTATTCGCCGAAGATTCTGGGATGTCTGAGGACGAGGTCCTCCATCCTCTCGCGGTACTTACTCCATACAGGCGGAGAGATAACCACGTTGCAGGGTATCCACTCCGGCCCGTTCATCTCCGCGGCTCTTAGAAAGTTCTCCCGGACATTCATGAGACCAGCCTCAACCTTACGATCTCTATCTCTTTTCGTATTCCCACTTCTCAACGGGGAGACCGGTCTCGTAGAGGAGAACCCGAGGCTCATAGCCATCATCGGGCCTAGGCCTCGTCTTACCGCTCCCGTTCCACCCCATACGCCGCTCCTTCCTCCACGGCCTACGCTCCCAGACCGGCCCGCGGAAGACGTCCCGAGTCTTATCCATGAACTCTAGAAGCTTGTCGTGGAGCCTGTCCCTTATCTCAGCATGCTTAGGCGAGTTGATGAGGTTCCTCATCTCCTGCGGGTCCTCCTCCAAGTCGTAGAGCTCATCCGTGTAGTGGAGGTTGATGACGAGCTTGTACCTCCCGTCGAAGACGCATCTGATAGGCTGGAACCCTCCCCACCCGTCGTGGTTTACCTCGTACCTCGTGAACTCCATGAAGACGTAATCGTTCGGTTTAACCTTCGGGTTAAGGAGCGTCGGGAGAATGCTTCTCCCCTCAATGAAGGGAGGAACCTCCAGACCTGCGGCCTCAAGTATTGTGGGAACAATATTGATGTGAGAGACCGGGTGCCTGCAGACCTCGCCTTCTGGGACATGGCCCTCCCACTTCACGATGAACGGTATACGCGTCGTCTCGTCGTACATGGCTGGCCCCTTCGAGCTCAACCCGTGGGACAGAAGAGGCGTCCCATGGTCGGAAGTGAAGATCACGAGGGATTCGGGCGCGTATTCCTCTACGGCTTCTAGGACCCTACCTATCTCGTAGTCCACGAAGCTGTTGCATCCGAAGTACATCGGATTCCTCAGAGTCTTAGCGTCTCTGGGCAGACCAGCATACTCAGCCCACTCCCTCTGATGCTCAGGTTTATCGACAAGCGGGTCCCGAACGTTCTCGCCCAGCTCATACTCGAAGTCCCGGAACATGTCGCAGAACGGCGGGGGACAGGTTGAGGGGTCATGCGGCTCATCGTACGAGACGACCAGTAGGAAATTCTCGTCTCCGTACTTGGAGAGGAAGTCTATCGCCCGGTCTGAGCATCTATGCGCCCACGTGAACTCCTCCGTTATACCGTACCTGTGGATGTCGTCGGGGGTCCTCAACTTCTGCCTCCACATGAGCCTTTCCTCCAACGTCAGGTCCTCTAAGTAGCATCGTCCGTCATACCAGTATCTCGGGTCCCATCCCGGGGGACATCTCCCGTCGTCGAAGTAGTCCGTCCCGCTCAGGTGCCACTTGCCGATGTAGGCTGTCCGCCATCCCGCGTCGCTTAAGCGTTCCCCAACAGTCTTTATGTTCATGCCGAGGGGAAGGTTGTTCGCGAGCACGCCCGTCGTGTGGGGATAGTTCCCAGTCAGTATCGAGGACCTAGCCGGGCCGCAGACGGGACAGCACGTGTAGGCCCTCTCGAACATTAAGCCTTGAGAGGCAAGCCTGTCTATGTTTGGGGTACGCATCTCAGGCCTTCCGTAGCACCCTATAACGTTCACACCCTGCGTATCCGTCATTATCAGGACTATTCCGATCTTCCTCGCCATTGCCTCTCACCCCCTCAAGAATTCACGGGCCTAACCGTCAGAATCGCCCAATTATTTGATCGTTGAAGTTCTCATGCTGGCTGATAAAGCTTATCATCCCTCAAAGAGAGAAACCGACCGTAACATCTCATTGATTCCGCATACTTTTTGAGCCGTTTTCTGAGAGCCGCGTGGCCTATGGGATTTGTACCGATCTTAGCGTTTTCCAGCGTTTCTACCAAGCTTTTTATATCGTGTCGGGGTAGATTGGAGGTTTGATGGAGAAGGTTCTGGTTGTAGATCACGAGAAGTGTAACGGGTGCACCTACTGCATGCTAGTCTGCTCCATGGCTCATGAAGGGGTCGTCCAGAGGTCTAGGTCTAGGATTCAAGTCTTTAGGAGCGAGGAGAAGGTGTTCTTCGTCCCAACGCTCTGCGAGCACTGTGAGGACCCTCCCTGCGTGGAGGCCTGCCCGGTAGGAGCCGTATCGAAGGATTCTGAGACGGGGCTCGTCTCGGTGGACGAGGATGCCTGCACAGCCTGCGGTGTCTGCGTGGATGTATGCCCCTACCGCGCGGTTAGGATACATCCTGAAAGGAGGGTAGCCGTCCTCTGCGACCTCTGCGGAGGGGAACCCCTCTGCGCCAAGGCATGCTCCGTGATGAAGGCTATAGAGTGGGTGGAGGCGACTCCTGAAGCCTTGAGGAGGAGAAGTAGACTCGCCGAGAGCAGGATCGAGGCCTTAAAGTCCGTGTTGGAGACTTGGT
>LUCD01000055.1 GCA_001593925.1 Candidatus Bathyarchaeota archaeon B26-1 | reverse complement strand
TTTAGGGTTATATGAAGGGCGGTTGGAGGTTAAATAACCTTGTGGAGTGGGCTCACACCGCCCCAAACGGTTTTCTATTGGAGAAGGTTCAAGAAGGTCGTCCTGAATCCCCCGGACTTCGAGCCTGGCTCTTGGTGCGGAGCCGGTAAGCTCTGGATCGATGTGGACTCCGAGGAGTATTGGCTGACGAGTAGGCCTAGGAAGGGTTCGGAGAGGAGGGGCTTCGCCGTCGAGATATACAGGTCTACGAACGGGGAGAGCTTCAGCTTGGTTACTTGGATAACGAAGGAGGAGCTCAGCGAGATCGTTGGTAAGCCCGTGCAGAGCATCGAGAACCAGCAGTTACTGCTGGACCCCTCGACGGGCCTCTACCATCTATACCTGTCCCTCGACATCCACGAAGAGAACGTTGCCGGGGACGCCTCTAAAGTGTACGAGGGCAGGTGGGAGACCTACCTGATGACGGCTGACGACCCGGCTGGGCCGTGGAGCGGGGAAGGCTTCGCCCTCAGGGGAGACAGAGAATACGACAGCGGCGAGGCTAGGGACTGCACAATAGACATAATCGACGGGAGGTACTTCTGCCTCTACAAGGCTAGGAAGGCTGGAACCAGCAGGGTTAACATGGCTTTAGCTGTCAGCCGGGACGGGAGGGAATGGAATAAGCTCGGGGTAGTAAAGATCAACGGGAAGGCTCAGCCCCAGTACTTGATGATGAACGGCTCGATCATGGCCGGGTGCACGGGGCCCATATACTTCGGAACCGTTACGACCGACGTCTTGAAAGGGTCAGCCCTAACTAAGAAATTCGCAGCTTACACGATAGACTATAGGAACCTGAATCTAGAGGAGATATTCACGGCTGAGTGGACGCCTGGATCGAGGTACGAACACCCAACCTACCCGCTCCACACGTACTCAAGCATCGTCTACGACCCTCTCAGAGAGCTCTGGATGATGACGGTTGAGGCTGTAGACCCGTTGTACAGTGCGGGCTTAGGGCTGAACCTTGAGGTCGACCGCGTCCTACTCTACACGTCGGAGGCTTAAAGCCGGAGCGACCTAACTTTCAACATTTTTCGGAAGGTTCAACATCAAGAGCATCCATACCTTTCTCAGTCAGGCAACTCCGGTGGAAAAGTGTTGGTCCAAGACCGAACCTTAGGCTAAGGCATATCCAAACCGGCGAAGAATCCCAAGAAGAGAAGAAAAGGCAAACCCGAGGAGGAGATGAGCCGTCGACGGAGTTTCTTGAATTCTGGACGGCTCAGCCTTTTGCAACGGTTTTCACCCAAACGGGGATACCCCCTCTATATTTTGTGATGCCCAACAGCCTTTAAAATGGAGGCTGTTTTCTCTTCAGGAGCCGTTTTCAACCCCTTTCCGGGTGAGTTATTGGGGCCGGGATGACACCGCGCTCTACAACGAGGCTCCAACCGTCCAGAAAAGAAAAGGAAGATTACAAGAAACCGTAGGTTTTTCCTTTGGAGCCCCCGCCGGGATTCGAACCCGGGATCTTCAGCTTACAAGGCTGACGCCTTAACCGGGCTAGGCTACGGGGGCCTTCAACAATCTATTTGAGTTATTTTAAGGAGATAAAAATGTTGAGGGTTGCCGCTAAGATTTTCGGGTTCTCAGCTGTACACGGGGAAGAAGAAGGCGTATCTGAGAATCTTCCTTATCTCGTCGTCTACGTACTCTTCTAGGTGGCGGGCTATGTCGACGGCCTTTACAACCCCGTATATCTTATTCTCTTTGACGACGGCGAGCCTCCTAACCCTATGTCTCCCCATGATCTTCGCGGCTTCCGCGAGGTCCGTGTCCGGGTCCACGGTCACGAGCGGGGTGGACATTATGTCCTTAACCTTCACAGCTTTGGGGTCGAGGCCCTCACCCACAACCTTCCAGGTTATGTCACGTTCAGTTATCATGCCTACAGGTGAATCCCCACTCATGATTATGGCGCATCCTTCGCCTTTATCCCGCATCATCCTAGCGGCCTCGGAGACCGTGGTCTCCTCATCTAGGGTGATCGCTTTCCTCCGTAAGATGTCGATTACCCTCAACCGTTATCACCTAAAGCCGGCAACAAGCTTAAAGTTAGCCTAATAAAACTTAAAAATTAATGCCTAAAAACACGCGGTTCAACCAGCCTCACATACACAAGCTTAAAGTTGCAGTGTTGCTTCCTTAGGGTTTGAAAAGGGGCGTCACCCAAGATTGGCTGATATCTGCATGATCTTCGAGGTTCACCAGCCTTTGAGGCTGAACAGGAGGTTCCACTTAGACCTAATCCGCAGAGGAAGGGTGACAAAAGAGGAGCTCTTCGACCTATACTTCGACAACGGGATGAACAGGGATATACTGAACAGGGTTGCTGAGAAGTGCTACCTGCCGGCAAACGAGATAATCCTCGACGAGATAGATAGACGTAAGAGGGGAAGCCGAAGGTTCAAGGTTGCCTACAGCATCTCCGGGGTTCTCCTCGAACAGTGTGAGATGTGGCGTCCAGACATACTCGAATCCTTTAGGCAGATCGTAGACTCCGGATGCGTAGAGGTTCTAAACCAGACGTACTACCATTCCCTCGCAAGCCTCTACGCCCCCGACTGGTCCGAGTTCATCGAGCAGGTTGAGATGCACCGCCGAACCGTCAAGAGCATACTGGGAGAGGAGCCCAAAACCTTCGAGAACACCGAGTGCATATATAACAACGAGATAGCCAAGACCGTCGAGGAGCTCGGCTACGAAGCTGTCGTGACCGAGGGATTACCCCGGGTCTTAGGGTGGAGGAGCCCAAACTACATCTACAAGGCTAAAGGATCATCCATAAAGGTCTTAATGAGGAACCACAGACTCTCCGACGACATCGGTTTCAGGTTCACCTCTACAGAATGGGACCAGTGGCCCCTAACGGCTGACAAGTACGCCAGCTGGCTCGCCTCGACGCCGGGCCAAGTGATAACCATCTTCCTAGACTACGAGACTTTCGGGGAACATTACTGGCGTGAGAGCGGAATCCTCGACTTTTTAAGGTGGCTCCCCTCGGAGGTGGAGAAGCACAGCAACCTAAGGTGGTGCACTCCCCTCGAGGCCGTGAACCGCTACAAACCCATGGACGAGGTAGACGTCCCAAAAAACGCTACGATCTCCTGGGCGGATGAGGAACGCGACTTAAGCGCGTGGCTCGGAAACGAGCTCCAGAAAGTCTCATTCAACACCCTTAAGGAGGTAAACCTCTCAGTTAAACATTTAGGCGACACCACGTTTCTTAGGCTCTGGCGCCACCTCCAGACGAGCGACCACCTGTACTACATGAGCACGAAGAAAGGAGGCTCCGGAGTAGTCCACGAAACCTTCAACCCTTACGGCGACCCCGTCAAAGCCTTCTCAACATTCATCACCGTGGTCTCAGACTTAATCGCCAGATGCCACCTCGAACTTGAGAAGCCCAGATTCAGATTCAGGAGGCTCCTCAGGAAGGTTCCGCACGGGATGGGCTTCAGGTTCTTCCAGGGTTTCGCGCGCCCAACCGGGCTCACAGCCAACAGCCTAGAAGAGTTCTACCGCATTCTTAGAAGTGTAGACTCAAAATCGATAAGTTTCCACCTTGGAAGGGGAGACTTCGAGAGGTGGCTGAGCCAAGTAATCGGAGACGAGAAGCTAACTAAACTCTTCGCGTCTCTACCCAAAACGGTTGAAGATGTGGAACCTCTCCGGGATGAGATGCTGAGAGTCCTCAAAGAGAGGATTGAAGAGCTAAAGAGGAAGGACGCAGAGGTTACGGAGAAGCGGGGGTAGGCCGTACCGGGCCGCCGGGGTTCTTCCCCTTCAGGCCTTTCTCTTCAAGCCTCTTTATCTCGAGTTCTATCTCATCCGTCAACGTGGCCTTATTGAACCACCTCTTACATACGACGCAGTAGTGAGCGTCCGCCGCGTGGAGAGCCGGGTCGTCCAGAAGCCTGTGGCCAGCCGGACATCTGAGTAGTGGAAGTTTCAGCTTCTCGCTGAGCCTCCTCAACTCGTCCGGCGTCATCTCCAAGGCTCTAGTTATCTCGAACATCGGGTACTTCTCCAAGTATAGGGTTCGGAGAATCTCCTCTCTCGTGAAGCCTCTCGACCGGAGGGTCTTCAACCGCTCCTCTATCGGCTTGGCTCTCAAGCGGGGTTCCCCCTTCAACCTTCCACCAGCAAGCTCGCTAAAACTATCCTGGTGTCGGTTCCCTGAACACCCTCGATCTCCCTGATGTTGAAGATTATCTTGCTCAGCTCATCTATGTTTTCGGCTTCAACCTTGGCAATTATGTCTATGTCGCCGGTCAGCTCATGTATCTCTCTGACACCCTCGATCTTTGATATCTCGCTGATTACGCGGGAGCCCATATCGGCCTCAACCCTGACGAAGACAAAAGCCAACATTCAGCAACCACTCCCTGAATATGAAAGAGTTAAACTCAACATTAAACTTTTCTTCACGGCTCATTGAAAAGATTAAATTTTGAACCTTAGATGTCCATCTTGCTCCGGGCCTCAAGTATGGACCGTTAGTAAAATAACTTTAAGTAGGCCGTTGATAGAAACCTTAACGGATAACCGCTTTAAGGTTGGTAGAAGGGAGACAGGGGAACGATGGAGATAGTCTTCTTCGTCTACGAGTTCCCCCCATACATGGTTGGAGGACTCGGAACATACGCGAAGTACGTGACGCGGGAGCTCGTCCGGATGGGCCACGACGTAACAGTCTTCTCCATGCACACGGACGACGCCCCAACACGCGACGTTTACCAAGGCGTCGAAGTCCACCGCCCCATAGTCAAAGACATAAACATAAGCCTGCTCCTCCCGATGTTCATACCGGAAGAGGTTCGAAGATGGTCCCCTGAGGGACGCAGGTTCTTCGGAGACATCTTCCTCTACAACGTCCTCTCGTCAAGCAAGCTCGTCAACGACCTCGTCAGAACCGAGAAACGTAGGGTAGACCTCGTAGTCGCCCACGACTGGCTGGGGAGCGTCGGAGGAATCCTCGCCAGCAGAGGCCTGAAGAAGCCCATGGCATTCCACATGCACAGTACGGAGCAGGGGAGGGCTGGAAACGGCTCCGACTGCATAAAGAGGCTGGAGAGGATAGCGGCCGAACACGCCGAGAGGGTTGTGACCGTGAGTTACGCCATGCGGGACCATCTGGTCAGCCTAGGATACGACGAGAGGAAGATACGGGTCGTCTATAACGGGATAGACCCCGAACGGTACTCTCCAGAGAGGGTTCCGCCTGAAGAGGCGCAGGAACTCAGAAGAAGCCTCGGAATCCAAGACGACGAGTACATGATCTTCTTCGTTGGGAGGCTGAACTGGGTTAAGGGGGCGGACACCCTGCTCCAAGCCATGCCGGACATACTGGAAAGCGTCCCGAAGGCCAAGCTCGTCATAGTGGGGCTCGGAGACCAAGAGGAGATGCTTAAACAGGAGGTTCAGAGGCTAAACTTGGGAGGCAAGGTCATCCTGAAATACGAGTTCCTCAAGGAAGAGACCAAGATCAAGTATTACGCCGCCTCAGACGTCTGCGTGTTCCCATCGAAGTACGAGCCCTTCGGGATAGTCTGCACGGAGGCCATGGCTATGGGGAAACCCCTAGTCGTAGGAGCGAGGGGCGTAAGCGGGATGAGGGAGCAGGTTATCCCGAGCGGCCCAAATCAGTGCGGTTTCCACATAAACCCCTACGACCCAAGCGACATAGCCAAGTTCGTGACTATCCTCCTGAAGGACGACGAGCTTAGGAGAAGGTGCGGGGAGAACGCTAGAAAGAGAGTCCTCAAAGTTTTCACGTGGAGAAACGTCGCCGAAAACACGGTCCGCGTGTACAACGAGATCGTTTCAACCTAACATTCCAGAACTGTTCGCCCAAACATCAGACGTAACCGTCCTCAAAACGCATATATACCTGAAAATCTTCCATGATACGTGACAGACATGCTTTTTCCAAGGATCCCAGACCAGTTAAGAGTTACCAAGAGAAAATAGAATCTAGAGGCCGAAAGATGGGTCGGCGTGAAGAATCGAGTGAAGGCGAACCTAACCGTCGACCACGTCAAACCCGCCTTCTCCTCAGATACGGATTAAACGATCTTCACGGTGCATCTAAATGAGGATATGCATGGTAACATGGGAGTTTCCCCCGAGGATCGTCGGAGGGATCGCCCGTCACTGCTACGGCCTGTCGAGGGCCCTAGCGAAGAAAGGCCACGAAGTCCACCTGATCACGTTAGACTTTCCAGGGGCACCCCTCTACGAGGAGGTTGACGGCGTAAAGGTTTACCGTACCAAGGTGGAGCTGGGCCATCCCGACTTCATAGTCTGGACCTTGATCTTCAACCACTTCATGGAGAAGAGGGTAGCCATGGTAAGCAGGGAGGTTGACTTCGATGTGATCCACGTGCACGACTGGCTGACAGCGCCCGCCGGAATCTCCTCGAAACACTACCTGAACCGCCCCTTGATCTCAACTATGCACAGCACCGAGGTTGGGAGGGCTCAAGGCCTCCACACGCCGGATTCTTACCTCATAGACGGGTTTGAGTGGTGGTTGACGTACGAGTCCAAGAGGATCATAGTGGCTAGCTACTCGATGAAAAGGGAGATAGAGGGCCACTTCCGCCTGCCGCCGGAAAAGATCGACGTGATACCCAACGCTGTGGATGTGGAGCAGTACCAGAGAAACGTGGATCGGGAGGCGATTAGAGCCCGGTACATGATCGGAGGCCACGAGAGGCTTGTCCTCTTCGTCGGAAGACTCGTCCCCCAGAAAGGCGTTGAACATATGATCAGAGCTGTTCCTATGGTGCTCAAGGAGCATCCGGAAGCCATCTTTTTAATAGTCGGCGAGGGCTGGTCTAAGAGTTACCTTGAGTCTCTAACAAGGTCTCTAGGTTGCGAGAGTCGTGTCCGCTTCTTAGGTTTCCTTCCCGACCGAGACCTAGTTGAGCTGACCATCAGCGCGGACGTGCTGGTTGTCCCCTCATCCTACGAGCCTTTCGGCATAGTCGCCTTGGAAGGGATGGCCGCGGGGGTTCCGGTTGTAGCGAGCAACACCGGCGGGCTGTCGGAGATCATCGAGCACGACCGGACCGGGGTTCTCGTCTACCCTGGAGACCCTCGATCGATCGCTTGGGGGATCAACAGGGTCTTATCTGACAAGGAGTACTCAAAGTATCTTATCCAAAATGCTAAAAGGAGGATAGCCGAGATTTATAGTTGGGACGTGGTCGCCGAGAAGACCTTGAAGGTCTACGAGGCGGCGGAGGAGAACCCTCGGAAATGAAGGTTAGAATCCCCCCGATACCGGATGAGACGTACTTCCTATGCATGTTACATAACATCGGAGCGACCATGCCTGAGAGGTCCCTCTCAATAGAGGAGATCGCTGTGAGGACGGCTATGGACCCCTCCAAGGTCGAGGAGAACCTCCGGAAGCTGGCGGCCTCCAACTACATCGAGGCGAGGGTTGTTGGAGGAACCAAACGGTACCACGTAACCCTCAACGGGATCAGAAAAGTTCTATCCATGTACTCTTAGCCATTACCGCCCATGCGCTTCGGAAGGGAGGACAGACGGTCAGATCGGCGGGAGAAGGGACGCAACGGTTGACAACGGCCCCTCACCTCGAAGAAGACTCCTAACCCCTCAACCTTCTTTTTAACGTAAACCTCCAACATTCACATAGTTATTCGAGGAGACGTGGAGGTGTAGAGGGCGAAACCCTTAAGTGAGCTGGCTCAGCACATCCCCGCCAGGGTTAAGGCCTCCATTATATCGTCTGACCTAACCTTTATCGTCCTCTCGTCTACCTTCTCGACTCCCTTAACCTTGGCCCTAACCTCCGCGCTCTCAGCTAGGAGATACTCGACCACAACCTCGTAGGGAGGCTCGACCCTCAAAGGTTTAAACTTAGATATGGACTTTACGGCCTTGGAGGCGCCATCCCTTATGAGGCGCCTAGCCTTCTTCGGCGACAGAGAGATCGCGAAGGTTCTTCCGAGGCTCCACTTAACCGTCACGGTCTCTTCTTGCCTCTTTAGTTGCAGCTTCATCCCCCGTTACCAAGGCGACTGGAACACCATAGTAACCCGCTATCAGAGACTCTATCCCTATCTCGCCAATCTCGGAGCCGTTCAACAAGACCCTGTATATGTATCGGGATGACATGGTGTGGGAGAGAACCCCCTTAGCCCCGGCCATCGAGTGGTATCCGATTAAGAAGACGGCGTCGAAGGATTCGTCTAGGCCCCCCAGGGCCATGGGGCGTGGGGCCCCATGAACTATCTTAGCCTCCTCATGGAGATTCTCTAAGACGAGGTTGAACCCG
>LUCD01000054.1 GCA_001593925.1 Candidatus Bathyarchaeota archaeon B26-1 | reverse complement strand
TGCCACGCGGCGGTGGCGGCGGCGGAGTCCGCTAGGAAGACGCATAAGGACTGGTGGGAAGGCTGGATGAGGGAAGGCCAAAGGAAGATCGTGGTCAAGGTTAAGTCGGAGGAAGACCTATTAAAAGTTGAGCTTGAGGCCAAAGCCCTCGGAATCCCAACGGCCATGATAGTCGATATGGGTTTAACCGAGCTTGAGCCTGGGACCAGAACCTCCGTTGGGATAGGGCCTGCTCCATCCGAACTTGTAGATAAGGTGACAGGCAGGCTTCCGCTCTACTGAGGGAGTGAAGGGCCGTATTGACCGTTCCCAGCTTAGAGGCTTCACTTGGGATGACGGTCTACGCCACCCGTACGCCAGGGGTCGGCGGCAGGATAAAACTTTTCGCTGAAGACTTCATCGTTGAGGAGATTCTGGCGGACGGGTCTAAAGCAACCCTAAAGCATATTCCAGCCGGTTTACCTGAAGGTTGGGGGCGCCACCTCCTCTGCCTACTCGTGAAGAAGAACTGGGACACCCTCGCGGCTCTCGAAAAGATAGCTGAGGAGCTGAATATCGATGAGGGCCAACTTCACGTAGCCGGGATCAAAGATACGAGAGCCGTGACAGCTCAACACATAAGCATCAGCAGGGTGCATCCCGAGAAGATTCTAAGCATTAAGGTTAAGGGTTTAAGGGTCTATCCGATAAGGTTTGAGGATGAGGCGGTCTCGCCCAGCCGCCTCTACGGAAACCATTTTCACATCGTTGTAAGGTCCATAAGCTACGGCCCCACCGTAGTCGAGGAGAGGATCAACGCGGTGGTGGAGGAGCTCAAGCATTTAGGTGGAGCCCCAAACTACTTCGGCCACCAACGTTTCGGCACGAAGAGGCCGGTAACACATCTCGTAGGCCGCCAGATAGTCAAGGGGAACCTTGAAGAGGCCTCCCTAACCTTCCTGTCCCTTCCAAGCCCCTTCGAAGACCCGGACGCCCGGGAGGCCAGAAGGCTCATCAGAGACTCGGGGAACTACCGAGCGGCGCTTAAGATTCTTCCGAAGCACCTCACCTACGAGAGGACCATGCTGAAGCACCTCCTCAAACATCCGAGAGACTACCTAGGGGCCCTCAGGAGGCTGCCCCTAAAACTACGTCGACTCTTCGTTCAGGCCTACCAATCCTACCTGTACAATCTGTTTCTGAGCGAGAGGATCAAAAGGGGGATGCCTCTAAACGATGTGTTAGTTGGAGACTACGCCCTAGAACTGGACGGCTGTGGGCTTCCAACGAGGAGGGCGAGCAGAGTCTCGGAAAGCAACCTCTCCCAGATTAGGGAGAAGATGCGTAGGGGCGAGGCGGCCTTGGCTATTCCCCTCGTCGGCTTGGAGGTTGAGGCGTCCGGGGGAGTTCAAGGCGAGATAGAGAGGGAGATACTCTCCAGCGAGGGGGTTAACCCGCAAGACTTCCGCGTCGAATGTATGCCTGAGGCTACGGCTCGCGGAGGGTTCAGAAGGGTCTTGACTCCCATAATCAACCTCCAAACCTCAGAAGCCTCAGAAGACCCGGTTAACCCGTCGAAGTTCAAGGTTGAGTTGGACTTCACCCTTCTGAGAGG
Organism: Candidatus Bathyarchaeota archaeon B26-1; assembly: GCA_001593925.1. Classification (GTDB taxonomy): domain Archaea; phylum Thermoproteota; class Bathyarchaeia; order Bathyarchaeales; family B26-1; genus B26-1. Next base: position 6,587 of record LUCD01000054.1, on the reverse strand, counting down.
CTCATACGCAACCGTCCTGCTTAGAGAGGTCATGAAGCCCAGAAACGTTGTGGAAGCCGGCTTCTAAAGATGCGAAAAGCGGCTCGCCTATCCTTTAAGGCGTCAGCCTGAAACGGTCTCGCGGGTAGAAGACGACTTCCCGAATGTTCTTCCGGCCCGTATGGATCATTACGAGGCGTTCAAGCCCTATGGCCCAACCGGCGTGAGGAGGCATCCCGTAATCGAAGGTTTGAAGGTGATACTTGAAGGATTCCGGGTGGAGCCCCTGCTCTTTAAGCCTCCTGATCAAGAGTTTTTTGTCGTGGACCCTTGTTCCTCCGGAGGCTATCTCTATCCAGTGCCACATGAGGTCGAAGCCCTCGCTCCTCTCGGGGTCATCGTCTTTCGGTTTTATGTAGAAGGGTTTGAGGCGTGTAGGCCACTCGGTTATGAAGTAGAAGTAGGGGTGAACCTTCCCGAGGTGTCTGTAGGCGGCTGTCGGTATGTCCTCTCCCCACTCGATCTTGAAGCCGCCCCCTCTCAACTCTTCAATGATCTCATCGTACGTTATCCGTTTAAAGGGGAGGCTTGGAACCTCGACGGTATGCTTAAGAACCTTGAGCTCCTTCTGGCAGTTCTCCTTGACAACCCTACATACGTGGTGCATGAGCTCCTCGGCGACCTTCATAACGTCATCCGCAGTTGCGAACGCCTCCTCGATGTCGATGGAGATGAACTCGGTTAGGTGCCGCCTCGTATGAGACTTCTCAGCCCTGAAGGTTGGACCTATCTCATAGACCTTCTCAAAGTCCATGGTCAGCTGCTCCTTGTAGAGCTGCGGGCTCTGAGCTAGGAAGGCTTCACGCTCGAAGTAAGCTATCGGAAAGAGGGCGGCTCCGCCCTCCGTAGCTGAGGCTATTATCTTGGGGGTATGAACTTCTAGGAAGCCTTTCTTTGAGAGAAACGTCCGAACCGCCTCAAGTATCTTGTGGCGTATCCTGAAGATAGCTTGGTTCTCGTCTCGACGTAGGTCTAAGACTCTGGCGTCGAGTCTAACGTCGATGTCGGCGGGGGTCCTACCCGTGACGTCTATCGGGAGGGGCTGTTTAGCAACCGCAAGTATCTTCACCTTTTTCGGGAGAACCTCGACTCCACGCGGCGCCTTCGCCATGGCCCTAACGACGCCCTTGACGCCGATGCAGTACTGCCTCTGCAGTAACCCGGTTTTCTTCAAGGTCTGCTCGTCGGCTTCGTCTCTTGGAACGGTTATCTGCACTGTTCCTTCGCGGTCCTGCAGAATTATGAACCTTATGCCGCCTAGGTCTCTGATGTCCCTTACCCACCCCAGCAGTATGACTTCTTTCCCGTCGAGTTCCGGCGTTATCTCCGCTGAGTAGTGGGTTCTACGCCAGCATCCTAAATCATCGATCTTCATCCGTTTTTCAACCTTCACTAATCGGCAAACTCTACCCTGAGGCTCATACCGTAGAGTTTCTTAGCGATGCTTCTTAGGGACTTCATCTTCACGGGAGGCCTCATCCTTCTCCTGCGTTTTAGGACGACCCGCGTCTCCGTCGTTCCGTCGGGAAGCCATATCTTGTTTATCGTCAGTATGCTCATGGGGGCGAAGAGGTCCTCCAAGAACTTCCTTTCATCGGAGTTATGCTCCAAAACTCGGATTTTCTTGCTGGTTTCTCTTTCAAGGTCCTTGATGATCTTTCCACCGTAGCTGAGCATGCGGGCAATATCTCCCTTCCCAACTATTATGGCGAGGACTCCGCCTGCCTCAACACTCTTATGAAAGTAGACGTCTTGGAGCGGAGGGTACTTCTCTTCAAGGGAGACAAGTAACCGAGCTACCTTTAGGTCGGTTCGGGTCACCTCACCCTTCCTAACCTTCTCCCGGCACTTGGGGCATAGGATTCCGCTTTTTAGGCAGAACTGGCATAGTTCCGCTTTCACCTATCGCTGAACCCTCCGAAAATAAAGGAGGGGGCGGTGGACCCCGCATCTGGCTCCTAGCGCGTCAGCGTTATCTCGATTGTGCTGACGTTGGTTGAGGCGCCTCCCTCAACTTGCAGCTGCTCCGTTCCGATGTCGATCTTCTGTATCTTGACGTCCGGTAGGAATCGACGTCTCGTTATCTCTACGACGTCTACGGCTCGGCTTATGGCTCTGCCTCTGGCCTTGATGCTTACCTCCTTCGATCCGCTGTGGAAGAGGGTTATGCACGCCAAGACATAGTTCATCACGGGTTTCCGCCCAATCAGCACGGAGTTACTCTCTGACAAACTCACCGCCTCACTCCTCGTCTTTAGTCTTCAATTAGGCTTTTATCCCCTCACTCCACCAATAAATACCTTACGGTTTTTCTGTGGATTCCGTCAATTTGATGGGGGTTCTTCCCCCAAGTTTCTTTTGGGATTCCCCCTATACGTCCCGGAACACGCAATTTTGGAACTCCTCCCATTCAAAATTTTAGAGCATCTATTTTTTGGGTTTTCAGGGAAGAAAGCAAGCGGTCTCCTTCTTCACCTAGGTCTCCCCTAGTCTATATGCATCTCAACAGATTTAACGTATTTATCCCTAGCCGCGTCCGGTTCTGGCGGATTTAACCGTTTTAGGAAATAACTCTAGTTCTCGTCTAATTTAAATACCTCTATGACCTACTAATCATTAGGCTTTAGACGTCGGGATGTTGTGGGATGAAGACATCAAAGGATGAGGAGAAGCCTAAATACCTAACGATTGAGAGCATTCCGGGCATAGGGCCTGTGACCGCTAGGAAGCTGAGGGAGCTCGGATTCAACACGATAGAGTCCCTAGCCATGGCAACGGTTAGGGAGCTCGAACAGGCCGGAATAAAAGATAAGAGAGCCTTCGAGATAATCAACGCCGCTAGATCGTCGATCTCCCTCTCCTTCGTTAGAGCCGACGAACTCCTAAAGATGAGGCGGAACATCCTACGTCTAACAACTGGTAGCCGGAAGCTAGACGAGCTCTTGGGGGGAGGCATAGAGACCCAGACTATAACCGAGTTCTACGGCGAGTACGGTTCAGGCAAGAGCCAGATAGCCCACCAGCTCTGTGTGAACGTGCAGTTGCCTCCTGAGAGGGGTGGACTGGGCGGGGGAGCCCTCTACATAGATACTGAGAACACGTTCAGGGCGGAGCGGATAGTTCAGATGGCTAAACACCTAGAACTCGACCCTGAAGAGGTGTTGAAAAACATAATCTTGGCCGAGGCTTACACGTCGGATCACCAGATGTTCCTCCTAGAGAACTCCGACAAGATAATCAAGGAGAACAACATACGTCTAATCGTGATCGACTCCTTAACGGCTCACTTCAGAAGCGAGTACTTGGGTAGAGAGAGCCTAGCAGCTAGACAGCAGAAACTCAACAAGCATATGCATAAGCTGATCAAGCTGGCGAGGGCCTTCAACGCCGCCGCCGTTGTAACGAACCAGGTTATGTCCAGCCCGGATGTCTTCTTCGGAGAGTCAATCCGACCGATAGGAGGCCACATAGTTGCTCATACAAGCCACACACGTATCTTCCTGAGGAAGGCGAGGAAGGGTCCGGTTAGGGTGGCCCGCCTCGTTTCCAGCCCTTACCTCCCGGAGGGGGAGCAGCTCTTCAAGATAACTGAGAACGGAATTGAGGATGTTGAGGAAGAAGGCTGAGGGATGAGGACGCCTAAACCGCCACATGAGATGGTGAGGCGGTTCTTTCAGCTCACTCTGGCGAGGCGGTTCGCTGAGGCTGAAAGGGCGCTTAGTAGTATACGGTCTCAGATGCGGGATGTTGAGTGGAGTAGGGGGTACCTCCAAGCCCTCAACGGCATAATCCATGTTTGGAGGTCGAACTACGACCGTTACGCTTTCATCTCCAACCTCGACATGGACGATGTGAGCGTCCTTAAGAAGAGCCACGGAGACTTCGTTAAACACTCTAAGAGCCCCCTGCACGACGTGTATGACCGAGGTTTCTTCTCCGCATGGACGGACTTCATGCGTTTCCTTTTGGACCAGCATAACGCAAGAGAAGGGCGTCCAAACAAAAAGAGCTAGTAACCCCTCGAGGCGATGGTGTAAAGAAGTATCCACATGAAGATGAATGTGATCACGTAGATTCCTATCCCCGTCTTGGTGATGGTCACGGGTTTATCAACCTTCTCTGCAAATATTTGCTTCAGCACCTTATCTGAGATCAGGTAGGTTAAGAAGCCTATTCCCGCCCCCGTAATCACGTTATTAACCCTCAAAATTACGCATATGAGGGCCGCTAAAGCGCCTAGGAAGAGTTTGATCCAGTATATCTTGTCTAAGGGCTCCAACCCGATCCCTTTTTATGAAGGTATTGTATTTAGAAACCTTAATTGGCGTATCCTTTAAAGGTTTTCTGTGGCTAATAAAGGAAGGGTTTCCCGGAGGGTCTCGGCTGGAGGAAGGTCTTCAGAAGGGTTTAGGTTAATTCGATTGGTGGACGCCTTGAGGAGGGTGATGAGTAGCTTCGACGTTGCGGCCGTTGTCAAAGAGCTGGAACCGTTAATCTCGGGGATGAGGATCGATAACATCTACCAACTCGATCCGAAGACCCTACTCTTCAGGCTGAGAGGAGCAGGGAGGGAGCCATCCCAGCTCATAGTAGAGGCGGGTGCAAGGATGCACTTAACCTCTTACTCACTCGAGAAGCCTAAGAGGCCTCCAGCCTTCCCTATGGCCTTGAGGAAGTACCTAAAGAACGGTAGGGTGATGGAGGTTCGCCAACACGGGTTTGAGCGCATAGTGGTGATCAGGGTTAAGGGTAGAGACGGAGATTACAGACTCGTCATCGAACTCTTCGGGAAAGGAAACGTGATACTTGTGGCGCCCAACGGCAGGATACTCCACGCCCTGCAATATAAACGGATGAGGGACAGGAAAATCCTCAGAGGCGAAACCTTCAAGTTTCCCCCTCCGAGCGGCCTCGACCCGAGGGAGACGACTCTCGAAGACCTCGAGAAACTGAGGGAGTACGGAAGCTTAGAGGTTGTGAAGGGCCTCACCAGGCTCCTAAGCCTAGGAGGCCTGAACGCCGAGGAGATTCTGATGCGGGCCGGAATAGATAAGGGAACCCCCTGCGAGACGCTCTCTGAGGAGGCCCTCAAGGAGATTCACGCCGAGCTCAGGGGCCTCCTCTCCGACGTCGAGGCTGGAAGGCTGAAACCTATGATCTTTATAGGTGAGGATGGTGAGGTCGTTGATTTCGCCCCCATCCCCCTCAAGGTTTACTCTCACCTCAAAAGGGTAGAGTATGAGACGTTCAATGAAGCCCTCGACGAGTACTACGCCAAGGTCGCCGTGGAGGTAAGGGCTGAAGAGGTGGCGAAGAGGGGTGAGAGCGAGATTGGGAGGCTGGAAAGAACCCTCCGAGACCAGAAGGAGGCCCTGAAGAGGCTTAGGGAATCTGCGGAACGCAACAGAAGGCTAGGGGACACGATCTACAGACACCTGAACGAGCTGAAAGCCTTAACGGAGAGGATAATGGGGGAGAAGAGGAGAGGCAGGGAATGGTCAGAGATAATCAGAAGCCTCGAAGAGGAGAAGAAGAGGATGGAGATTCCCTCCCTATACTTCGAGTCTCTCAACCCTAAAGACTTAATGTTGGAGGTTCTCGTTGAGGGGGAGAAGATTCAGCTCGATCTGAGGAGGTCGGTTCAGGAGAACGCCGCGATCTACTATGAGAGGGCGAAGAAAGCTAAGAGGAAGATCAGCGGGGCTGAGAAGGCCATCAGCAAGGTTGAGGCTAAGATCGCCGAGCTGAAGAGGCGTCTAAGGGAGAGCCTCGAAGAGGCGCAGGAGACTCCCCGAAAGGTTGCGAAGAGGGAGTGGTACGAGAAGTTCCGGTGGTTCCACTCATCCGACGGTTTCTTGGTGATCGGAGGTAGAGACGCATCGACGAACGAGGTCTTGATAAGGAGGTACATGGAGCCTAAGGATGTTGTTCTCCACGCAGATATCCCCGGCGCGCCCTTCGTCCTGATCAAGACGCGGGGAGAGAAGGTTCCGGAGAGGACGATAAGGGAGGCCGCGCAGCTCGCCGCCTCGTACTCGAGAGCTTGGAAGGAGATGTTCACCTCGCTCGATGTCTACTGGGTCTCGCCTCAACAGGTCAAGAAGAGTCCCCCCTCAGGCGAGTATCTTCAGAGAGGAGCCTTCATGATCTACGGCCGAAAGAACTACGTTAGACATCTCCCCTTGGAAGTGGCGATAGGAATCAAGATACGCGGTTCCGAGTTGAAGGTTATAGGCGGGCCTCCAGAGGCCATAGCCAAACAGACCAAGATGTATGTCAAGTTGGTGCCCGGGAGAGAGAGTAGCGGCAGGCTTGCGAAGGAGGTTAGGCTCAAGCTAGCTGAGGCCTCACCCAGCGAGGTGCGCAAGGAAATTCTCAAGATACCGCTCGAAGAGTTTCAGAGGTTCATACCTTACGGGCGCGGAGCTTTGAAACCTTAAATTGGCACAGAATATTCTTTATCTGACTGCCCGATAATGTCTCTCCACTACAAAAAGTTTAATATGCCGTTAAAATCTTATCGAGGGTGTGGTGCTAAAGACATGGCT
>LUCD01000053.1 GCA_001593925.1 Candidatus Bathyarchaeota archaeon B26-1 | reverse complement strand
CGCTTATCGAAGGAACATATCTTGTTGATGATGAACATCCGGATGGTATCATCTTCATATATGTAGGTTACTGTGATTGGGAAGGTGAGTTTGACAAGTGCCTCAAAGAATTTATCTTGACCGTATTTCATGAGACCATGCATGTTTTGTTTCCAGAATTAGGAGATCATATCTCATACGCTGAAAAAATCTTAGCGAATATTCTGGACGATGATGTTGAATAAAATCTCTCTAATGTGGGTTTAAATCACTCTTGGTCCAGTCCTTAGCTGCTTCATATGCCGTGGAAAACGCCACATCCTCAAGTTCAGCAGCCATGCATAGCAGACTTTCAAAGCTTTCTAGAAGTTTATGGTCTATCTTTTTGGGCTTGCCAGCCTCTTGCGGGTACCAAGCGTCGTGAGGACGCCAGAGGTCTTGAGGGTGCCAAAAGATGTGGAAGACATCAACTCCAGTTCTCTCTCTTCCATGCCACTTAGATAGAAGTCTTTCCTCTGGTTTTTGCTTGGTAAGAGGGAAGTATTGATCCCGATAACATAGTTCTGGTAGGTAGGCAGTGACTGGAAGTTCGACTATAGGTGAATTTCCAGGTAGAGATATATCTTCGTAGGATGGGCGGTATGGAGACAGGGTCTTGCATTTAGAGTAATCTATCTCAAATTGTCTTCGACTGCCGTGGTAAAACTTTCCTTCTAAAGGTACAACACTACCATCCACTGCATATCCTCCTGTTTCTAATTGTCGTATGGTATTTGGTGTGGTATAGAAATCGCCAGCTACCCAAGTTTTCGGTCTAGGGAAGCCCAAGTTCTCTAGAGTATCTGCGTCAGGTACGATGAATTCATCTTGAGTAGGTAGGTTGTCGTATGAAACATGCGTGTGCACTCCAATCTCGTTTCCCATCTTCAAAAGTTCTCTGAACAAATCAGCCTTTTCTCCGGCAACAGAGTACCCTTTTTTCCCATGAAAGAAGCAAGGAAGATAGGTCATAGGAATCCTAACACCACACTCATCCTCGACCTTTGCAATCATCTCATTGATCATCCGTATAGCGGACTCCATATCATCGTAACTGTACGCTGACTCACCCCACTCCACACGATCACAGTGACAAATGGAAACAAAGTGAACCTTCCCCATTTTCACCACAAATGAACCTTTCATCTGATCTTAAATAAAACTTCTTGCCGGAGATATACGTTAAAAGAATAAGCAAAATATGTGTAGAACCACCAAACTAAGAACTTAAACCTAAATTCTTCTTGTACATTGAGGAATTCTCATCTGAAGATACGAGGGTTCGAACGGGGGTGTGAACCTATCCCCTGGTGCCATATCTCTTACCTCAAATTAGTGTTCTTCTACCCTCTAGGAGCTTAAGTTTCTCCTAGGATTTTTTCTCTTTCTCTTTCCCATTCGGCGAGGAGGTCTCTAAGAACCCTGATTGTTCTATCGAGGTATGTTCCAGGGATTCCCGGTTTTTCAGGTTTGCTCTCTAACGTTAAGAAGTAGTATTCGCTTCCGCTCTTCTTCGTGGCTGTAAGTTCATTTATTATCGCGATCTCTCCGGGTTCTCCAAGGATGACGTATTTGAAGTTGAAGCGTTTTATTAGGTCTCCTTCCGGGGTCTTCACCTCGCTCTCGCCGTAGTCTCTAACCTTCTCGTAGATTCCACGCGCCATCTCTCGCATACGCGTCGAGAAGAATGAGGAGAAGAAGACCATCTCCCGATCCTTTATCTTCACGGGCATCGTGATCCTCTGTGACTGGTATATCCTCCATATCTCCTCTTCACGTTTCGCCTTCTCCTTCTCGCTCAGCTTAACCTTCTTCACGATGGAGGGTGTAACCTTCATGGAGGCCCTCGTCGCAGGTCTAACGGCTGAAAGGACCGCCGCGCCCACTGAGAGCAAGACCCCTATCACGCTCCAGTACCACTCGAGCTTCTGCCTCACGACTATGTCTATCGAGAATAGGCTCATCAACCGGTAGGTGCTCAAACCTAGGAGGTAACCTATGCCTCCGCCCACTAGACCCATCACGATGGACTCGGCTAAGAAGAGTGAGGCTATGTGGGTTGGGTTGAAGCCTACACATGTCAAGATGAATATCTCCCGTGTCCTCTCGTTAACGACGGAGAGCATAACCAACCCGACGTTGAGTAGCACTATTAAGAGCGGTACCACTATGGCTAAGCCTCCCATCTCCACAGCCTCTCCCAGATAGAACTTCCTAACCTGCCCGTTGGCCGAGACCCATACCGTGTACTCTCTTGAGAAGACTATTCCTCTAACGAACTCCTTGACGTACCCTTGGTCGCTGAGCTGGATCGCTAGACGGGAGATCGCGGACATATCCGCTAGGGGCTGACCCTTCTCTAAGAGGGCCGTCCAATTGAGGATTATAACTCTAGACGCCTCAACTCTAGCGTAGGTTACTTGGCCTTCTCTCGTAACCTTCCTGAAAGGTAGGATGGACTCTCCGTTAATGTCGATTACACGCGACAGCGAAGCTGAGTCTATTACTCCCACAACCGTCAGGTTCTTGTACAACCCCAATGATCGAAGGTAGAAGGGTAGGATGTCACCTACCTCAACTCCCAAGTGATCGGCGGCCTCTTGGCTGATGAGAACTCCTCCAGGAGACTCGAGGTCGCTGATATTGCCCGAAATCAAGGTTTGACTTATGTCGGTTACCTTCACCTCCAATGAGGGGTCTATTCCTAATATCCCAAATACCTCGAATTCCTGATCTCTAATCCTTAAGGAGCCTATGGGTTGGTCGGGTTCCGGGGCTGAAGCCCAGACGAGAGGAGAGACCAAAACGACGTTTGGGTGTTCACGGTAGGCGTCCACCTCTTCCGGTACGATCCGTATGTATGGCTCTTCAATCCCTTCCTCCCATGGTAAAGGAAGATTCTTGATTAGGATTCCACTCGATGGGGGATGAAAGCCCGTCACGGGCTCAGTTAAGATTCCTAAAGCCTTGCCGAAGGATGTGAAGGCGGTGAAGGCGAGAACCAGTATTGCAAGCGACGTTATCGTTAAGATTCCTCTGCTTAAGCGGCGTTTGATGTTCCTTTTACTCATGGAGAAGACCACGCTTAGAACGGCTCTTAGAGGATAGGCGCTTGGCACGTCGGGCTCCTTTATCATCCTTGGAAGCCCGAAGACCGTGAAGAGTACGGATATGAAGACGGAGGACGATATGAGGAGGAGACGGCTCTTCTCCACCACTTGGAACCCTGGATAGACGTAATATAACAGGGCGAAGGAGGCCATGTAGAAGATGCAGCTGGAGAGTATCTTCTTCTTTGTATCTTCAAAGAGGAAGAATCCCATGGTGATGGCGAAGAAGGCCGGGAAGAGGGGCATGAACACGGCGCTAGACTCAGCTATCATCCACATACGACTCGTCTCATAGACGACCTTAACGGTTATAACCCAGTACGGCTCGATTAGCGTGTTGAAGGCTTCCAAGAACTTTCCTTGGGTCCACAGCTCCTCCGCCGCCTCGATCTCCCTCCTAACGCTACGCATAACCCCCTTCAAATCTCCCAAGTAAAACCCCATGCTCTCCATGCTTCCAAGATTCTCCCAGGTCTCATCCCAGTAAGCTCTCACAATCTTTATCGTCTCTCGAAGAGAGTACCAACTCAAGTCAGCCTCAACAACCTCTCCTTGAGAAAGGTGGTAATGGGAACCCTTATTATCCACCAGAAACTCGATGTCCACTGGTCTCAGCGGCCTTCTTATAGTCAAGCTCTTCGTCCACACCTTGAGGTCGACGGTCACCCCAGCCGGGATCACCACAAGCTCTCGGGAAAGACCCATCCTCTTAACGTCAGGGGAGTCCCCCCAGCTGGAGATCAAGGAGAAGTTATCGGGCCTGAGATTCTGCATTGGAGGATTCCCTGTGAGTGGATCGATAACTTCGACGAAGTACATTCGAGCTGGCCGGCTTCTCACGTCGTATATTCTCCCGGTCAGCAAGACCGACGCGCCGGGAACGAGATAACATGTCAGATTAACGGTCTCTCCAGTCCTCACTGTGAAGGTGTAACTTTTCTTTGGGACATAGTCGAATCCTTCAGTCTCCTCATTATCGGAGTAGATGTACAGAATGTAAGCGTTGCCAGGAGCAACGTTAAAGGAGTACTTCCCCTCAGCGTCGGTCTCAATAACCGTTCTCTTATAAGCGTACACGTCCCAGATGACAACCTTAGCGTCCGGGATGGACTTGCCTGTCAGAGCGTCCATGACGACGCCTTGGATCACAGCTTCACCCCGGGCGGACGTTAGCACGGAGCTTTGAGCTAGAACAAACGAGAAAACTAAAAAGAGTACTGGCAAGAGGCGCAACTTGTAACCCTTAAGCATGCTTCCACCCTTGGTGAGTCATGATAAGTAAATGTAACATAAATAAAAATCTTTTACAAAGGGCCGAATATGCATGTTGAAGAGATGGCGTTCAACTCAAAGTCTCAGCTGAGGCCCTCCAACCTCTCACAGAACGTTTTCTTAACGTTAATGTGCAAGCAACCGCCCAAGCCCCAACGAGTAAGTACGTAACTGTTCCTAACAATGACGCCGCCGAAGATATTCTAAGAGACTTCTCTACATGTATAAATGATATGAGGGTGCTCTCGTTGATCGACTCTTGGGCTTTTCTAACTTCCTCTTCAGCCATGTACCTGTAAGGTTGGAATGGAAGTGGAATCCCCGCCACTACGTTCCTAGCCCTTTCAATCTCCTGTTCCATAACCCGTTTAAAGTTCTCTACTCTTTCAGGGTTATAGAGCATAATCTCGGTTAAGAACTGAAGTACGTAGCCTCCATATGTCTTCTCGAGCCTTCTCGCCGCCAAGTACTTGTTGATCAATCTCCATTGATTGAACCATAACCTATAATTGAATCGGGACAGCTGAACCCAGAGTATTGGCGGGAAATCGTTAGTTCCGCTTCCGTCGATATGGGAACCTAAGAAGATTCCCGTTAGAGTTTCCTTCCAGAAGATGTTCGTGTAAGTGTTTGAGAACCTAACCATATCGGTCTCGTTGAAGACTAAGCCACGCCTGTACATCTCGAAAGCGAAGCTCACGTCCATGGCTCCGTGGCCCACGTCCTCCATCCTGTCAGGGTTCTTCTCCGCTCCGACATAGGCGTACCTCCATAAGTAGGCGTCTCTGTTCGGCAGATATCTGAGCGCCCTCTTGAAGTAGTTGGCGCACATTCTGGGATGAACCAGATATTCATCGTCTCCAGTAATGTCGTGGAGGATTAGCTCAGCAACGCACATGGCTCCGAACTGGTTTATTATCCCATATTCAGCCGCCTCGGGTTTTGGGGAGTACCAGTAGTAGCCTTCATCACTCGATAGACTCGTCCAGTAGTTCCACCACCTCTTAACAACCTTTGATATAACCTCTACGTACCTCTCAGCTTTCTCCCTATACTCTCTGGCAGGCTCATTTCCATATAAGCCGTTTATCGCCGCCGCCGTCTCCATAACGGCTATGGAGATGACGCCGTCGATCACAACGGACCCGTCCATTCCCGGAGGGTCGTAGGGCCCTTCAGGGCTCCCATACGTGCTGTTATAGTTTCCCCAGCAGGGGACGCCGTCGCCGTTGACATCGGAGAGGTTAACCATGTGGTCGACTCTGGCCACAGCCCTGTCGAGCCAGAGCCTATCTCCAGTGAGGCGATATAGATTGATGTAGCCCCTAACCTCGTAGTGTATATTCCAGGCGAAGTAGCCCGGCCAGTAATAGTAAGGTTGCATGCTTAAGCGTTCATTGTAGTACTCCCACGTCTTGTTTGCCACGTAAGATAAGACGAAGAGCGGTTGGAGGCCTGCTAGTGGAAAAGGTTCTATCTCATCTATTCCGGCAATGGACGGAAAGACGGAAATGTCAATATAAAATTTTGTTAAATAGGCAGTGAAGATTATGGTGACTATCACTAACCCTGTTAGAATCCGCAATAATGCACCCCTTTTAGGAGATCACTTTCAAAGCAAGTTTTCAGCTACCTTCCTTACGGCGTGGATTATATCGTCAGCGTCTTGAAGGGTGTATAGGGGGCTCAGATAGATGAAGATGGCTCTCATGGCTATATCCTCCGCCTTAGGGCACATCCCCATCCTGTACTCCACCTTACCCTTGTACAAGGGGCATCTCCATGGGCATCCAGCCTTATTGAGTGTTCTCTGGTGGAGTATCTGCGGTAGACTATAGACGGGTTTCCCTCCGTATAGTCTGCCTGCGGGTATTCCCTCGGCTCTAAGCGCCGCTATGAACTTGTCAGCGGTCTCGATGTCCTCGGTGAAGAAGCAGACGCTGACCCCGGCAACCCCGTCCGCGTCAGGGGTCTCCCTTAATTTTATGCCGTCCACATCTTTTATGCCGTCGATCACACGGTCATAAACCCTCCTCAAAAGACTGATTATCTTGTCGAGCTTCCTCAACTGCTCTAAGGCTACGGCTCCACTCAACTCGTTCATCCTGTAAACTTGGCCGACGAAAGGTTCGCCTCCCTCCTTACCCCTGAAGAAACCGTGATCATGGTATCTCACAGCCTTCTCGTATATCTCCTCATCATCTGTTGTCACAACTCCTCCATCCCCACAGGTTATCAGCTTGTTCAGCTGCAGGCTGAAGGCTCCCACGTCGCCTATCGATCCGACGCGCCTCCCCTTATATTTCGCCCCCGCCGCTTGGGCACAGTCTTCTATAACCTTGAGGCCATGCTTCTCAGCTATCTCCATGAGCTCATCCATCCTGCAGGGGACACCTTGAAGGTGAACGGGCATTATGGCCTTTGTGCGTTCCGTGATCTTCTTCTCCACGTCCTCCGGGTCCAGCCCCAGCGAGTAGTCGATCTCGGCGAAGATAGGGACAGCTCTTTGGCATGCCACTGCGCCGGCCGAAGCTATGAATGTTATGGCTGGAACTATAACCTCGTCTCCGGGACCGACCTCTAGAGCGGCTATGCCGACGTTTAAGGCGGCAGTGCCGGAAGTGACAGCCAGTGCGTATCTTGTTCCGATGAACTCAGCGAACTCTTTCTCAAACTGAGCCACCTTATACTTTGGGTTCGGCCCATAATACCTGAACAGAGACTTGTTCTCAAGGACTTCTAGGACGGCTTTCTTCTCCTCTTCGCCAATCATCATGGCTCCTGGCCAACCGCCTCTCAGAGGCTTCTCGCGTACAGGTTTACCTCCTTCTATCGCCAATTTCTCCGGCATCGCGACCACCCAGACAGAAAGGTCTCTATCAACTAATAAATTCTTGCTCTTTAAGGGATAATCCGTGGGCTCCTCCACATCAGCCTCAAAAGTTGAGTATCTCAAGGGCGGTAGGCACAATCTTCACTATGGTCCTCGCGTCTATTCTCCTCACACCCTCACGGCGTTCGAGGCTGTCCGCGATGTCGGTTGTCGCCCACTCAACCTTAACCTCAATCGGAGTCTTCAACTTGAACGGTTTTATCTCATGCGCCTTGGCAAGAGCGCGTTTAGCCGCCTCCCTTATCAACCTCCTCGCCTTCTTAGGGTGGATCGACCTAGCTGAGAACCTGTTCAACGCATATTTTACGACGACGGTCTCGATCTCATCTCCTAGCAGCTCCTTTGCCTCCTTACATGCGGCCGCGTCTCCCGTTACCAAGACCACTGGAACGCCGTAATGGCCTGCTATAGCCGCGCACTGACCTATCTCCCCAACCCTAATCCCGTTCAGGAAGTAATTGTGCCACCTCGGTCCCTGCGTGTGGTCTAAGAACGCCTTTTCAGTCCCGGCCATAGCGTGGTACCCGATTAGGAAGGCCGCGTCGTAGGTCTCGTCGAGACTGCACTCTCCAGTCTCATACTCCGCCTCGGGATGGAGGTCCTCCACGATTATGTTGTTATGTCCGTCGTGTCCGTCGTTTACGACCACCGTTGTGGCTCCTCCCTCGAGTGCCCCCTCAACCGCCGCGTTAACCTCCTTCGTGAGGAGAGTTCTCCCCGCCCTGTACGCATCGCTCTTCTGGTCCCATATTGCGTTCGTTGTTATGCCGCTTATGCCTTCCATGTCAGTAAATATGTAGACCTTCACCACAAGTCACCGTGTAGTTCCTTAGATGACCCTCCTTAAAAAGGTGATTTATCGTGCGGATTTTCTCTCCTTAAGCATAAAACCTAGCTAGAGCCTTGCTGGTTCAGCCAGTAATCCGCAGTATACTAAAAGGTATATATGCGGTTGGCGTCTCTAGCAGGAGGGGGGTGCCACAAGTCATGCGTGCTGGAGCAGCTAAGGTTGACATCACGCCGACGAAGAGCCTATTCCTAGACGGTTACTCGGCACGAAGAAAGAAAGCGTTCGGTATGAAGGATCCACTGCACGCGAAGGCCCTGACTCTAAGC
>LUCD01000052.1 GCA_001593925.1 Candidatus Bathyarchaeota archaeon B26-1 | reverse complement strand
GTCGACTCCGAGAACGGTCTTATCGACTCCAAGGAGGTCAGCAACCTTCTTAACGGTCGTTCCAGGCCCAAGCACATATATGCCTTCGGGATCCATCTCCTCCACCACGAACTGGGCTATCGCCAGCTGGTTCTCAGATTCCTCCAAGGTTTCTGAGGTGACGTGTTTACTTCCAACGAGGCGCAAGGGGACATAGGGGCCCTTCAAGTATCCGTAGAGCCTTATAGAGAGCCTATCCCTCCTGAAGGCGTCCTCGTCTATATCCATCACTTCGAGGTCCATCACGGAGGCTTGACGTTTTATCACGGCCTCAACTATCTCCGCCGCGTCTGAGGGGTTAGCCGCGAAGACCCCGCTGTACATCTTGACGCCGGATGGAACTCCCAAGACGGGAACGCTACCTGCCTCTCGCATCGCGTCGAGGATGTCCCTAGCCGTCCCGTCTCCTCCGACGAAGACGAGTAGGTTTACCGCCCTCTTGATCATGAGTCGGACAGCCGTCTTCGTGTCCTCCGCCGTCGTCCTTTCCTTCACTTCCATGGGCAGAACCTCCGCCGAGAAACCGGCCTCCTCTGCCTCACATTCGCCCATGAGCCTCGGACAAGTCAGAAGGTTAAGCGAGGACTCTAAGCCTAAGGTTCGGAGCCTCTTCAGAAACTCGACGGCTCTTCTCGGCGAGACCGGTTTAGCCCCTCTAGCAATAGCCTCTTCCAGAGCGTCGCCGTCGGTTCCTTTAAGCCCAACCCTTCCCCCCATGCCAGCTATCGGGTTCACTATGAAGCCGAGCCTTAACATCCCTCAAACACCAGCGTTGATCCCCCTCCTCATCACTAGAAGGTTTTAGGTAGCTCTTATATACCTCGCATAACCTTCAGCAGTTGGAGGGTAAGGCTTTATGTACGCTGTCGTCAAAGGATGGAGGGGGCCTGGGGCGGAGATAAGGTCCGTGGAGACCCCTAAGATCGATAAAGACGAGGTCTTGGTCGAGGTTAAGGCCTTATCGATCTGCGGAACTGACGTTCACATATGGAACTGGGACAGCTGGGCTAGAAACCGGGTTAAGAAGATTCCTCTAATATTTGGCCACGAGTTCGCTGGGAGGGTCGTCGAGGTCGGCTCTGACGTTACAACGGTTGAGGTCGGCGACATGGTTTCAGCTGAGACTCACATCGTGGACGGGACATGCTACCAATGCAAAACCGACCGCATGCACATCTGCCGGAACATGAAGATTCTAGGCGTTGATACTGACGGAGTCTTCGCGGAGTACGTGGCCATCCCCGAAAGGAACATCTGGAAGAACGACCCTAAACTCGACCCCTTCCTTATGGCTCTCCAGGAACCCCTAGGAAACGCGGTTCAAACAGTTCTTCCGAAAGACCACATCGAGGATATAGCTGGCAAGAACGTGGCCGTTCTAGGATGCGGACCCACAGGGCTCATGGCCATAGCTGTCCTGAGGGAGATCGGGGCCGCAAAGGTATTCGCGACTGCTGGAGGCCTAAACAAGGTTCGCCTAGAGCTGGCGAAGAAGATGGGAGCCGACCTCGTCCTAAGCGTGGCGGAGGAAGGCGACAAGATCGTGAAGACGATCCTAGACGAGACCGACGGGAACGGAGTCGACGTCGTGCTGGAGATGTCCGGAAGCCCTCAAGCCCTTAAACAGGCCTTCGAGATTCTTACTCCGGGCGGGAGGGTTTCTCTCCTCGGAATCTTTAAGGGACCCGTAACCCTCGACGTGACTAACGGCATAGTCTTCAAGGCCGCAACCGTTTATGGTATAACGGGACGCCGGATGTTCCAGACGTGGTATCAGGTTAGAGGGCTCCTCTCTAGACCTAGATTCAGGGAAAAGATCGCCTCAATAATAACCCATAAGGTTCCGGTGAGGGATATAGAGGAGGGCATGAACCTCCTCAACAATAAGGAGGCGGCGAAGGTCGCCCTCGAACCGAAGTGGTAAACTTAAAAGATGGCTTAGAGAAATTAGAGGTTGTGATCCATATGAAGAGGAATCCGACTGCGTTCTTGAGGGAGGAGTACGAGAAACTCGTCGAAGAGGGTTTGGATTGGAGGCTTAAGGTCTTACAGTCAGCCAGTCAACCTTGGTGCATCGTCGACGGAAAGAAGGTTCTGATGCTCTGTTCGAACAACTACCTCGGCCTATGCAACCACCCAGAGGTTAAGAGGGCGGCGATGGAGGCGATAGAGAAGTACGGGGTCGGCGCGGGTTCCGACAGGTCTATAGCTGGAAACCTAGACCTTCACCACGAGCTGGAGAGGAAGCTCGCCGAGTTTAAGAGGGCCCCCGCGTCCCTAGTATACCAGACGGGTTTCATGGCAAACGAGGGGCTTATCCCGCAGCTCGTCGGCAGAGGAGACCTCATCGTCAGCGATGAACTTAACCACGGCTCGATCATCGACGGCGTTAGGCTCTCACGCGCCGACAGAGCCATATACAAACACTGTGACTTGGAGGATCTGGAGCGGATTCTGAACGAGGCTGAGAAGCATGACCCTCCGTACAGGCGCATCTTGATAGTCACTGACGGAGTCTTCTCGATGGACGGCGACATAGCTCCGCTGGACAAGATAGCTGAGCTCGGAGCCGAGCACGGGGCCATGGTGTACGTTGACGACGCCCATGGTGAGGGCGTTTTGGGGGAGGGTGGACGCGGCATAGTCTCCCACTTCAACCTGAGCCGCGACGAGGTTCACGTTGAGATGGGAACGTTCTCGAAGGCCTACGGCGTAATAGGCGGGCACATAACTGGGAGCGAAGACCTGTACAGGTTCGCCTACAACAGGTCTAGGACTTGGCTCCTCTCAGCGTCGAACAGCCCTGCCGACACAGCCGCCTGCATAGCTGCGATAGAGGTTATGGAGAGGGAGCCTCAACGGGTTCAGAAACTCTGGGATAATACGAAATACTTCAAGAAGGCCGTAGAGGAGTTAGGGTTTAACACTGGTAAGACTCAGACCCCGATAATCCCGATAATAGTTGGGGAGAACCTTTTGGCGAAGAGGTTCAGCGACGAACTCTTCAAGAGGGGAGTCTTCGTCTTTCCGATAACTTACCCGATGGTTCCAAGGGGGACAGCGCGCGTCAGGGTGCAGATGAACGCCGAGATGAGTAGAGAGGACTTGGACTTCGCGATAGAGAACCTTGAGGCCGTCGGTAAGGAGCTGGGCATAATCTAAAGGCGTGAAAGACGGAACCCTCCAACCTCCCATTTTTTTAAGGAAAATCGTTTTAAGCGGAGCCGACGACTTAAGGTTGAGAAGGGTGAAGTTTAGATGTCTGAGAGAGAGCTGAAAGAAGTCGGGGTTGTAACCCACTACTTCACGAGGATCAGCGTCGCCGTCGTCGAACTGAAGGACACGCTCAGCGTAGGCGACAGGATACTCATAAGAGGCGCAACCACCAACTTCGAGCAGACGGTCGAGTCGATGCAGATACAGCACAAGAACGTGGAAACCGCGACGAGCGGCCAGAGCATAGGCTTAAAGGTTAAAGAGAGGGTTAGAGAGGGAGACAGAGTATATAAGATCGTCTCGAAGAGCTGAAATGAGAGGCCGCTAGGCTCTTAACCTCGACAAACCCGTATCCGAGTCGGCATCCATTATCCAGCCCTAACTAGCGCTAAAACCTTCTGCCACCTACATAACTTAATGGAAGGAACACTCCACCCTAAAATAGGGGAAACCCAACTAAAGAGTAAGGAGGCTCACGTGGTGGTTACGTTGGGCGGCGACGATGATCCCTTAAGCCTCCCCGGCTACAAGGGCGTAGCCTTGAAGGTTCTCAAAGAATCCGGGGTTCAAGCTGGGGATTTAATCCGGATATCTAGGGATGGAACTGTCTATGAGGGAGTTCTCATGCCTAGATCGGAGTACGGAGACGATAGGCACATAGTGATCAAGTTAAAGTCGGGTTACAACATAGGTGTGAGGGTTACGGCTGACACTTTGGTGGAGAAGGTTGGAGCCGGGGTGGAGATCGCCTTCAAGCCGCCTCCTCCTCCGAAGCAGAGGCCTAACCTGCCTAGAGTCTCAATAGTCAGCACGGGAGGAACCATAGCCAGCCGCGTCGATTATAGAACGGGGGCTGTCCGCCCAGCGATCTCCGCCGGAGACCTGTACAGCATAGTTCCAGAACTCTCAGACATCGCGGTTATAGAGACCGAGGTGCTCTTCAACCTCTTCAGCGAAGACTTAACGCCGAGCCACTGGGCCAGAATAGCTGAGAAAGTGGCTGAACGCATAAGGGAGGGGGTTGACGGGGTCGTCTTAACCCATGGAACAGACACTATGGCTTATACGGCGGCCGCTCTGAGCTTCGCGTTGCAGGGTTTACCCGTTCCGGTTGTCCTCGTTGGGGCTCAACGTTCGGAGGATAGGCCGAGCTCGGATGCGGCGTTGAACCTTATAGGAGCGGTCTCGGCGGCGGCTGAGGCTCCCTTCGCCGAGGTTGTTGTCGCTATGCACGAGACGGTTTCGGACGTCTCTGTTGCTTTCCACAGGGGAACTAAGGTGAGGAAGTGTCATACAAGCCGCCGGGACGCCTTCAAGTCGGTCAACGTGAAACCTATAGCCCGCTTGGCCGACGGCGAACTCGTCATGTTGACCGAGGATTACCGGAGGAGAGACCGCGATCGGGAGCTAACATTAAAGCCGAACTTCGACCCGAAGGTCGCCCTCGTCAAGTTCTATCCGGGAATGAACCCGAACGTAATCGACTTCTACGTTGAAGAGGGTTATAGGGGAATCGTACTTGAGGGGACAGGGTTAGGCCACGTCGGGAGATCGTGTTTTCCCTCGATCAAGAAGGCTATTAAACGCGGCCTTATAGTTGCGATGGCCTCTCAGTGCATTTGGGGCCGTGTTAACATGAACGTCTACACGAACGGGAGAGACCTCTTGGCCATGGGCGTGATTCCCCTCGAAGACATGCTCGCCGAGACCGCCCTCGTCAAGTTGATGTGGGCTCTAGGGGAGGCCGACAGCCCTGAAGAGGCGAAGATTCTCCTAAAGACGAATATAGCCGGGGAGATCGCGGCTAGGAGCATCTACACTTGAGGAGGGAAGGTAAGCGTGATGTCTGAAGGGGTGGATTACTCCAAGATTGGGCTTCTCGTCGGGCTTGAGTGCCATCAGCAGCTCGCCACGCGGACAAAACTCTTCTGCTCGTGCAAGCCGAGCCTCTTCAAGGGTGAGCCCAAGATAACGTTCGTAAGGAGGTTGAGGCCGACCCAAAGCGAGCTCGGACAGGTCGACCCAGCCGCATACTTCGAGTTCAAGAAGGGTGTGAGGATACTCTACGAGGCGGATAATGAAACCTCGTGTCTCGTGGAGATGGATGAGGAGCCTCCTCACCCCTTGAACCCGGAGGCCATCGAGGTTGCGTTGACCGTAGCCTTGATGATGAACGCTAAACCCGTCGACGAGATTCACGTAATGCGTAAGACCGTTATAGACGGCTCCAACACCACGGGATTCCAGAGGACCTGCGTCGTAGCCCTGAACGGCTCGATAGAGGTGGAGGGCAGAACCGTTCCAATAGAGCATATAAGCCTAGAGGAGGACGCCGCTAGAAAGACGGGGGGCGAAGGCTTCGAGATACGTTACAGGATAGACAGGTTGGGGATACCCCTCATAGAGGTTACAACCGGCCCGGTTATCCGGTCTCCTAGAGAAGCCCAGAGGGTAGCCTTAGCCATCGGGAGAATCTTGAGGGCTACCAAAAAGGTGAGGAGGGGCATAGGAACCATCCGCCAAGACCTGAACGTCTCTATCCGAGACGGCGCCCTCATAGAGATAAAGGGCGTTCAAGAACTCGAACTGATCTCGAAGGTCGTCGAGTATGAGGCGAAGAGGCAGCTCGGCCTACTCGAGATAAGGGACGAACTGAAGAAGAGGGGGCTCGTAGAAGAGGAAATCCGAGAAGAGTTCCACGACGCCACAGAACTCTTCAAAGAGACGGGGTGCCGCGTTCTAAAGAGAGCAATAAACCAAGGAAAAAAGGTTTTAGCCGTCAAGCTGCCCAAGTTCTCCGGGCTCTTAAGCCGGGAGATCGCGCCTGGCATGAGGCTTGGGAGGGAGATGGCGGATAGAGCCCGCTTCTGGGGGAGGGTTGGAGGAATCTTCCACACCGACGAGCTCCCAGCCTACGGCGTGACCGAAGACGAAGTTGACAGGCTCAAAAGGCTTGTGGGTGCTGGGCCTGAGGACGCCGTCGTCTTCGTCGCCGACAGTCTGGAGAACGCAACGGACGCTTTGAGGGCTGTAGTTGAGAGGGCGAAGGAAGCCCTTAGAGGAGTTCCAGAGGAGACGCGTGCCGCCAACCCGGATGGGACGACACGTTACATGAGGCCGAGGCCCGGAGCCGCCCGCATGTATCCTGAGACGGATATACCTCCGATCCGGATCGACGAGGAGTATCTCCAAGAGCTGGCTTCTAAGCTTCCCGAGCTCCCGGAAGAGGCTGTTAAACGGCTCATGAAGGAATACAACCTGAACGAGAAGCTCGCGAATCAGCTCGTAGACTCTGAGTATCTCGGCCTCTTCGAGGAGATAGTTAGGGTCTCTAGAAGGGTTTCTCCGAGGGCTGTTGCGGCGACGCTTACTGAGACCTTTAAGGCTTTGAGGAGGGACGGCGTCGACGTGGGGGAGGTTTCAGACGAGCAGATTCTAGAGGTCTTTAGGCTGGTCGATTCTGGGAGGACGACGAAGGAGGCGATACCGGAGATCATAACTTGGCTGTCTAAGCATAGGGGTAGGAGCGGGGAGGAGGCCGTGGAGGCTTTGGGGTTAACAGTGATCTCCGGGGATGACCTCCGGGCCTTGGTGGACCGGGTTCTTCAGGAGAATGCGGAGGTCGTGAGGGAGAGGGGTGAGGGAGCCTTCGGATTCCTGATGGGTTACATCATGAAGAGGTTTAGGGGGCGCTTAGACGCCAAGGTTGTGAGCGAACTTCTCAGAGAGAGGTTGAAGAACATTCATGGAGAATGATCTTGGCGGAGGAACATCCTTGCCAAGCCAAGGTAAACCTGAAAAGAGCGGAGAGGTTATGTAGTGTTGCTTCACATACCCTTTTTGGAAAGGAGGAAAGGTGAAACAAGATGGCTAAACGGTTACTGATCGTGTATTATTCCGGGACCGGTAACACGGAGAGGATGGCTGAAGAGATCGGTAGGGGAGCCGAAAGGCTTGGAGTCGAGGTTGAGGTTAAGAGGGTTGAAGAGTGCAGTCTTGAGGATTTGGTTGAGGCGGACGGGATAGTGGTGGGTTCCCCCACATACTTCAGCAACGTGGCTTGGCAAGTGAAGAAGCTCATCGATGAGTCGGTAGTTCTCTACAGGAAGCGCCGACTGAAGGGTAAGGTTGGAGGTTGCTTCACGTCTTCAGGGACACGTAGAGACGGTGAAGACTGCCTTAAGATGCTGGAGATAGCGTTCGGCTTCCACCATGGAATGAGGATTCTTCCCGGAGTAGTGAGGGTGTCCGGGGACGATGAGAAGAAGGTCTCCGAGATGTGCCAGCAGTACGGAGCGGAGATAGCCAAGCAGCTATCTAACGAACCGTAATGCCTTCAATGCTCAGAACACAGCCTCTCCGACTCCTCCGTTAAAACACCGTACAGACCGTCCAGCCGTGACATAAATCAAAAATATCGCTTCTAATAATACCATTATGTGGATGCTGGACGAGCCGTCCCTCGCAACGTTAAGAGGAAAATGCCGTATGGGGAAGATTAAAGCTCAGATCAAGACGTCTTTCGGCGAGATCGTGGTTGAAGGGGAGACGGCTGAGGACGTTCTCAAGATTCTTAGAGGTTTGCCGGAAGAGTTTGTGGGTGAGATCGAGACTTTAGTCTCGAGGAAGATATCCTTTTCAAGGAGGGTAAGCCTCGTAGGCGTGATCGAGTATACGGAGGACGGCCCGATAATAACCTCCGGGGCGATCTCTAGGGCTAAACTCACCCACTACGAGGCCATCGGCCTGATTCTCTACGCCTCTGAGATGCGGGTTAACACCTCCTCCAGAATAAGGAGGCTTCTGGAGCATAGCGGGATAAAGTCTCAAGTGTCGTCCCGGCTGAACGAGATGGCGAAGAGGGGGCTCGTCTACAAGCCTAACCTCTCAAAGTCAAACTGGAAGCTGACGGCTGAAGGGGAGAGGTGGATAAGGGAGAAGGTTCTCTCCAAGTTGACTAGGAGCTGACGGCCACTACACGGCCTTCAATCACCCTTCTCTTCACTGTACTCGTCGTAGGCCTTGAGAACAGCCTTGATGTACTCTTTCAGCCTCTCAGGAGAAGTCTCGGGGCTTATAGCCAAGTTTATGGAGAGGCTGAGCCCCGCAGCTGGCCGCTCAACTAGCTTGGCTACGGCCTTCCTCTGGGCTCTCTTGGAGGGTTCGGGTGGAGGGGGCCTCGGCTTAACCGTGACCGTCTCGAGGTTGAAGGCGTAGGCGAGCATGTCTAGGAAGGCGTTGAGCCCGACTTTGTCAGCCCTCAAGTCTCCGAGGATTCCGGGCAGTTCGACCATAAGCGCCCTTCTATCCATGCCTTCACGTTTGATCCGCTCCACAAGCTTCCTGATGATCTCTTCCTTCTCGAGGATTCTCCTCAGCAGCTGTCTTGTGTGGTCTCCGTTCGGGTCTATCCGGTAGGCTGAGGCGAACTCGGCGGCCTCCGGGGTCAACCGGTACTTTCCGGGTTCCTTCTCGTTCTCCTCCACGAAGCCCCAGCTCTTGAAGAAGTTGTTGTTCCGACTTATGTTGTGGAGGGTTACCTCGGTCTTATCCGTGACCTCGCTTAAACCGACGTAATTTCTTTCAGCACCAGCATTCAGGTACGCGACCAGCACGTTACAAATCTTCGGGAAGCTCAAGCGTCTCGGAAAGAATCTGCCCCCGCTCATGTCCCAAACTTCCTTTAAGAACTATATTTCCTTTCACTTATTTTTAATTTACGTAAATCTGACGTATGTTTTACGTAAAAGTTTTAAGGAACAACAGCACATACAAGGTTGAGCGTGCACCCATGAAGGTCCGCGTCGTCGTTAAGAGGCCCTTCGGAAACATCGAGCTTGAAGGCGAGAGCCTCGACGAGATCGTTGAAGGTTTACAGTCCTTCCCGGAATGGCTCGACGTGATCGACAGGCTTGTCCTCAGCGCTACACCCCAAGAGGAAGCCTCGAGCGTTGAGGAACTCCTGCGCGGAGTTGTCGTTACCTCGAAGGAGGGGCCCCTAGTAACCCTTCCTAGAGAGAAGATCAGCGATAAGGAGGCCATAGGGTTGATCCTCTACGCCGGAGAGCCTAAAGCCTTCGAGCCTAAAGAGGTTAGGAGGCTCCTAGAGTTGAGTGGGAGGCCTTCAAGCGGCTTCGGAGCCCGCTTAAGCGAGATGAGGAGGGAGGGCTTGGTAATAAAGGAGGACGGCGCGTACAGACTCTCCATAATTGGGAGAAGATGGGTCGAAGACCTCGTAAAACAGTTGAGGGAAGGTGAAGTTTAGGAGGGGCGAACCGTGGAGGAGAGCGGCCTCGAACTCTCAGTTAAGTATAAGGATATGGAGGTTAAGTTCTCAGGGACTCCAGAGGACGTTATACGTTCATTCTTCAGGTTCATGAGCAAGATTCTACCGGCCTACGATCTGGCCTCCAACCTCGTCTTAACGGTGGACTTGGAGAATCTGTTGAGGAGCGTCGCGGGGATAATAGCCCTAACCCCTGAGGGACCCGTGATAACCGTACCGAGGGAGAAGATCGGAGGAGAGAAGAACGTCATACTCCTTCATCTCTTGAAGGCTTACATCGGATACCAGACCGGCAGGCTCGAGAAGGACTCGCTCTCAACGGCTGAGATACTCTCCTTGACTGGCGGAAAAGCGGGCACCGTTGCGGCCCGCCTCAGCGAACTCACAAGCCTAGGTTGGGTTGAGAGGATCGGTAGAGGCGAATACAGGATAACGACTCTCGGCATCGTCTCCTTCATGGAGGAGACCCTACCGAAGATAAAGCTTTAAGCACTTTAGAGGGGTAGGTCATGAGCGAAGCAAACGAAGAGAAGAAGTTGAAGGTTCAGCTAGAATTTGGGGACGCCAAGGCGATGTTCGAAGGCGGAGTCGACGACGTCTTCAAGGCTTTGACCAGGTTTCTAACCCAGCTCTACCCGAACCTAGAGGTGGCTAGGAGGATCACGTACTCTCCGGACCTAACCAGGTTGGCTGAGGAGCTCGTCGGCATAATAGAGTTGACGCCGGAGGGGCCTATATTCGCCTCTGACCTTCATCTATCGGCTAAGGAGAAGATTTGTTTGGCTCTTCTCGGCGCCTACGTTGGCGAGAGGCTGGGTAAGCTGAGTAAGGGTTCACTCTCCCCCAACGAACTCTCGAGGATCACGGGGAAGGCTAGGAAGACGATCTCGAATGAGCTCCCAAGACTCATTACCGGGGGACTCGTCGAGAGGACGCCTGAAGGTGAATGTCAGATAACGATCTTAGGGATCAGAGAGGCTGAGAAGATAATAAGGGAATGTAAGGGCTGAGAGGCTTCCATCAGATTCTGTGCGCTTCACGTCGACCGGAGGCTTAGAGCTCAAGTTTGGCTTTGAGAGCCGAGGCCTCCATCTCCGCCTTTCTTATCAGGTCTGCTATAGACTCCGGCGTCACTATAGCCGCGTTTATTGTGAGGCTGTATGCCTCCAGATAAGCCTTCTGTACGAGGAGCTGGATGTTCTCCGGCGTGGGATAGGCTATGCCGACTGAGAGGGTTAACGCTTCCCTGTAGGCTTCGGCCACATCCTTCCTGAACTCTTCAATGTCTAGTTCGAGGTCCTCTCCGGTTATTATCAGTCCATCGTCGTATATGGCCTTCATGGAGAGGCCGGCTTCGACGGCTTTTATCCCCAGTTTAGAGAGAACTGCGGCTAACCTCCGCGAGATGACCTCGCCCTTCCTCACGACAACCGTGTCCCGGTTTATCCAGACACTTCCGCCTTCTATTCTGGTCGGTAAGCCTACGGCGTTGAGCTGGCTGATTATGGGGCCGGGCGGTAGACCTGTGTTTCCAGCTGGAACCACCACGTCCTTCGAGGCCACGTCTCCAGCCTTAGCTATGATCTCAACCTTACTCTCTTTGAGGAGGAGGGCGAGCTCAAAGGGGGAAGAGGAAGATGTTTGAACCCTTCAAGTAGTCTTTCAGCAGTTCTATGTTGGGTTTATCCTTGCATTGGGAGAGAGCCCTAAGCACTAGGTTGTTCTTGAAGACTCTCATGTAGACTTTTCCTTTCAGCTTCTTTCTTAGGCCTTGGAGCTGGGCCGCCCTAACTTTATGTATGTCCGCGATTCCTACGGCTTTGTACTTATTGATGAGGTTCACTATCTCTTTAACCTCTTCAGCCTTCTTGATTAAGACTTGACGTTGCTCCATTAGCCTTCACCACATTGTTGATTATTTCAGGTTCACCTTGACGGCTTTCCCCATAGTCGTCTTGAGGTAAACTGACTTTATGTTCTTAATTCCCCTCTTCAGTCTGCTCTCTATCCTTCTAAGGACGGCTAGGGCGTTCTCGGCGATCTGCTCGTCGGGCATATCCTCCGTTCCGATCTTACATTGGATAACGGGTTGACCCCTAGTTCTAACGAAGACCATCCTTCGGAGGTTCTCCACTTCACGTTCTATGTCCGCTGTCGGCGGGAT
Organism: Candidatus Bathyarchaeota archaeon B26-1; assembly: GCA_001593925.1. Lineage (GTDB taxonomy): Archaea > Thermoproteota > Bathyarchaeia > Bathyarchaeales > B26-1 > B26-1. The sequence continues at coordinate 1,740 of LUCD01000052.1, read as the reverse complement.
AGGTCTAGGCATCTTACCTCTAGGCCCAAGTATCGAACCGAAGACCCGGCCGATCAGAGGCATGAGAGGGGCCTCCGCTATGAAGAAGTCTATGGCCTTAGCTATCTTCCTCTGCCTCTTCTTGTCGTTTAGAAGGCTCTCGATCTCCTCTCTTTCCAGAACGAGGTCGACTCCGCACCTCCTCGCCCTCAAAGCTAAGTCGCCGGTCGCGAAGACCCCGACGGTCTTGTTTATTGGGTGTGGAAGTTCTATCGTCTCCTGTATCCTATTCTCGGGTCTCCGAACATCTACGTCCGCGAGGTTTATTATCAGTTCTACCGATTGGGTGAAGTTCCTCTTCTTGGAGGCTTCCCGCATCTCTTTCAGGGCTTCCTTAAACCTATCGATCTCTCCCGGCATCCTTCAAACCTCAAGCCATGAAACTTAACAGCTTTAAAAGGGTTACTTCTCGTGAGCCTTGATGACGTCGTCGTATACCCCTTCCTCGAGCTCCTTCTGAACCTCCTTTGGGTCTTTACCTTCAACGGTCACGCCGATGCTGACGCAGCTTCCGAGGATTTCCTTGACCGCCGCCTTAAGGTTGCTGGCTAGGAGGGATGGACTCTTAATCTTGGCTATCTTTATAACCTGTTCCATCGTCAAGTTTCCAACCTTCTCGGTGTTGGGGGCTCCGGACCCCTTCTCGATCTGCGCCTCCTTCACGATCAACGCTGAGGTTGTAGGTATCCCTACGCTCACTTCGAACTCCTTTGTCTCAGGGTCAACGGTAACCGTGACGGGAACCTTCATTCCCGAGTATTCCTTTGTAAGCTCGTTGATCTTGTTGACTATCATCAGGACGTTCACGCCTAGGGGGCCCAGTATCGGCCCTATAGGAGGCCCCGCCGTGGCCTTCCCGCCGTCCACCAAGAGCTCAACAACCTTCTTCTCAACCATGGTTACTCATCACCCCGCCTTCTCAACAAGTTTGACGTAGTCCGCGTGAACCGTTATGGGGAGGGTGAATGACGCTTCTAGGAGCTCTATTGTTACTTCCTCCTTAGCCCGTTCAACCCTCGTGATTTTGGCTCTCATCCCCTTGAAAGGTCCACTTACTACCTCAACGATGTCTCCGACGTCGAGCTCCTCAATTACCGGTTTTACCACGACGTATCTCTCGACCTCGGAGAACGAGACAACCCCCTTAACCCTAGACCGGACATGCTTTATTCCGGCTATGGCTTCCTCAACTATGTGGGGACCGTCAGCCTCGACGAAGAGGTATCCCTTCAAGACCTCTGGAACAAGTATAGCCTTTACAGGAAGGTTATTCGCTTCAACCCTGTTAGCGATAAGGTTAGCTACGTTCCTCTCTTGACCGGCCGTTGTACGTATAGCGAAGACAAGCGTTGAGGGGGACTTCTTCTCTTCACTGCTCATCCGATTATCCTCCGAAGAATCCTGTTGCAAGCATGAGAGAGAGAATCTTTATTATGAATCCTATAAAGCCGATGAGAGAGACTCCGATGAAGCAAATCTTGATCGAGAGCCAGAGCTCATTCTTTCCAGGCTTCTTCGCAAGGCGCAAGAGCCGTATGCAAGACTCGAGGAATGTTCTAATCCCCAACTGGCTCAGCCTCTCCTCAAAGGAGAACTTAATGCCTATATAAAAATGTAGTGAACAGGTTTATATAAAACGGGTGAACGAACGGGCAAGGTAACCTGCTTGAATTAGAGCTTCACCACTAAGCTTTTTTGGGA
>LUCD01000051.1 GCA_001593925.1 Candidatus Bathyarchaeota archaeon B26-1 | reverse complement strand
CCATCTTCTCGCCGCTAGCGGCCTTTGGTATCCGCCGTTTCACCCATAACATCATAATTGTAGGGTGGAACACGACCTTCTCTAGAATCCTAGACGATGTGCACTCTTACTCGCCCTCCATACACGGTTTGACAGTTGATGTCATCTTAAGCCTAGACAGGGAGAGTCTAATCAACGCTTGGGACATCGAGTCTTCGAGGGTGAACCTTGAGGCGTTAGAGGCCCAGCTCGAGAACCTAATCGGAGTCTCGCTTCCAGACGGAGGGTTCTCCATAAAGAACCAGCTACTGAACGTGATAAACTCCTACGAAAGCATCTCGCTCATGATGGTTCTTCAAGGGGTGATCTTGGCTTTACCGGTCTTCTTCGTGGCGTGGTATATGGGGCTCACGGTCTCAAACGTCTCATTCAACCTGCGCCGTAGAGAGATAGGCCTCCTATCGACGAAAGGGTTTTCAAGCGGACAACTTCTTAGGCTGTTCCTCCTAGAAGCGATCTTCATCGGGTTGATCGGAGCCGCTGCGGGGATCCTTCTCGGAGCCGTCTTCACACCAGCCTTCACGGCAGGGCTCTCCTTGGAGACTCTCAGGATCGATCTGGAGACGGTTGTCTCCGTAACGGTCTTCTCGGTGGCTATCGCCCTCTTAGCCGTCTACAAACCTGCTAGGAGAGCCGCGAAGATGAAGACTGTGGAAGCCCTAAGAGAATACCTCTACTTGGAGGAGGCGAAAACTTACCGGAAGGTCTGGCTCTGGCTCGCCTTGGCTCTCGGAACCTATAAGATAGTCATGTTCATACTCGGCCTCGACGTAGCGTCCCTCGTACAGCCGACGTGGAGGGGAGGGGCGGGAGGCTTCTTGGCGAACCTGCTCCTCCGGACAACAATCTTTGTCGATAATATCTTAACATATCTCGGACCTATACTCTTCTTCTGGGGCTTCGCCAAGATATTTATTGAGGGCTCCGTTGGGGTTCAGAAGGTTTTGGGGAGGGTTGCAAGATTCTTTATTGGGGACCTAAGCGTGATCTCGGAGAAGAACGTGAGCAGGAACGCCGCGAGAGTTGCTTCGGTCACCTTCCTCTTAGCTATAATTGTAGGTTACAGCGTCTCGGCCGTTGGCCAGATAGCCACCCAGAAAGATTATACCGAGAGGCTTATCCGAGCCTACGTAGGTTCAGACTTGAGCATAATTCCGGAGTCGGTTGATAACGTAACCTCGATCATCGAGTGGTTGAGGGAGAACGTGACGGAGATAGAGAGCCTCACAGTTGAGTACACGGGTTTCAGTGGGGAGAGCCCTTTCCCTGAGGCTCTGAAGATCGTGGCGATAAACCCCGCGGAGTGGCTTGAGACCGCCTATTATGAGGAGGAGTGGTTCAAAGGGATCAGCCTAGAGGAGCTCCCCAGCTCCCTATCAAACGAGACCATCATACTGGACAGTAAATTCTCAAAGTACCTAGATGTTGGAGACCCGATCTCCATAAGGATAGGAGGGAAAACCTTCAAACGGTGATAGCCTTCTATGGCCCTGAGGTGCCTCAAGTGACAGGGTTCTCGCTGAGGCAACGCATGCGGATGGTTCAGAGCCTCAACTCATACGTAAACTTATCCTTGTATGAATGTGTCAATAAGACTGTTTCAGCTATGGCTAAGATTCTTGTGAGGTTGAATCCGGAAGCCGACGGTGAAGGAATAGCCGAGAATATTCGAGAGTTGGAGGGCGTCGAGTGGGTTGTCTCAGTCGATGAGCAGCTGAGATTCAGGGATGAGAACATCCTCATAAGTGGACCGTTAAACATAATGAGGCTCGGCGTCTTCTTTGCGGCTTTGGCGGCTTCGGTTGGAGTGGCCTTAGTGACCTTCGTGACTATGCAGGAGCGGAGGAAGGAGATAACTCTGCTCATGGTTAGGGGGCTCTCCCTAAAACAGGTCGTTGCGACCCTTCTAGCCGAGAACCTGACAGTCCTTCTAATAGCTTATGGGATGGGAGGGTTCGTGGGCTACCTCATAGATAGGGGTAACGTGGCGGCCATGAACGTGGCCTCTCCACTCGTGGCGCCGAGGGTGATCTTCCCGCCAGAGGCTCTCTTGACGTTGACCCTTATAGGGCTTCTCCTAGCCGCCTCGGCGGTAATACCCATAATCGTCATGGCTTTCCTCTACTCGTCTAAGCTTGTTTGGAGGGTTTAATGTTGGGTTTGGAGATCGTTATAAGAGATGTCTTCAAGGTTTATCGGGTCGGAAAGGTTGAGGTTCAAGCCTTAAGAGGATTAAGCATGGAGGTTAGAGACGGGGAGATAGTCTCTATAATCGGCCCAAGTGGAAGCGGCAAGACTACCCTACTCAACCTAATCGGGGGCCTCGACCAGCCGACAGCAGGCTCCGTAAGGGTTGGAAAGATCGAGGTAAGCGCGCTCTCCCCACGCCAACTTACAGATTACAGGAGGAAGACCGTGGGATATATCTTCCAGAACCTCAACCTGATACCGACCTTAACAGCGGCCGAGAACATAGAACTCCCAATGATAGCTCTGGGAACCCCTAGGGGGAAGAGGCGTAAGAGGGTTAAGGTGCTTCTGGAGGCCGTTGGAATGCTCCATAGGGCAAGCCACAAGCCAGACGAGCTGAGCGGAGGCGAACAACAACGCGTCGCCATAGCCGTCGCCTTAGCCAACGATCCTCCAGTGATACTGGCAGACGAGCCTACGGGTGAACTTGACTCCGTGAACGCTAATCTTGTCACCAGGTACCTCGTGGACGTGAGCAGAGAGTTCGAGAAGACCCTTATCATGGTAACCCATGACTCAAACGTAGCCCGGGCGGCCGACAGAATAATGAGGATAGAGGACGGCGTGATAAAGGAGAGCCTAGAGCCTTTGAGGCTAGCTGAAACCGTTAAGCCACCCTCATACATAGAGCAGATTAGGGCTAGGCTCTCCAGTATAGACACTCAGCTGAGAGAACTTGACATGGAGTTTAGAACCGGCAGGATCGACGGCGACGAGTACGTCAAGAGGAGGCTGAGACTCAAGAACTTAAGGTCAAGCCTAGAGGATGAACTCCAGAGGATGGGAACTCTCTAAGGGAAGTTCTTAAATCGTTCTCGAATAAATTTTAGGTTGATGTCGTCAGCCGACATTGCCGTGAGGGTTTACCGAGAGTTAGAGCCGGAAGACTTCAGGGTTCTCTCGGCCATAGAGCTCGAGATGAGCCGCCACCGTTATGTTCCCATGAGCGACTTAGTGAAGGTGTGCAGGCTCCCCGAGAAGGAGGTCAAGTACCGCCTCTCTAGGCTCGACGAGTTCGGCCTCATATATAGATGGGTCGGCTTCTACGTCGGTTACTCCCTAAATATGGCGGGTTACGACTGCCTAGCCATAAATGCCCTCGTTAAGGCTGGTGTCCTAGAGGCTTTTGGGAAGCCGCTCGGCGTCGGGAAGGAGTCCGACGTCTATGACGCCTTGACGCCTTCCGGGGAGAGGGTCGCCGTCAAGATGCACCGTCTCGGGCGGACGAGCTTTAGACAGACGAGGAGGCTTAGAGACTACGTGGGCAACAGGAGACATGTCTCTTGGCTTTACCAGTCACGCTTGGCGGCCGAGAAGGAGTTTGAGGCCCTGAAGATTATCTACCCATGCGGGGTCGCGGTTCCGAAGCCGGTGAGCCAGAACCGGCATGTGGTTGTGATGGGAATTATAGAGGGGGAAGAGCTCTCTAGGGTCGTCGATCTTCCGGAGCCTGAGAGGGTATTGGATGAGATACTGCTCAACGTTAGAAAGGCCTACTCGGATGCCGGGGTTATACATGCGGACTTGAGCGAGTTCAACGTCATAATAAAACCTGACTTTCACATCCTCATAATAGACTGGCCCCAGTACGTTAGGCTTGACCATCCGAACGCCGACTACTACTTGAGGAGGGACCTAAAGAACATTCTGCAGTTCTTCAAGAGAAAGTTTAGGGTTAGAAGGGATTTGGAAGATGTGTTCAGGTACGTTAAAGGGAGGTGAGATCAGTTCTCGCCCAGCCTGAATTCTTCGTGGATCGCCCGCACCGCTTCCTCCCCATCAGCCTCTTTGACCACGAATGATATGTTGAGCTCAGACGAGCCCTGAGCTATCATGCGTATGTTTATTCCTCTCCGTGCGACGGCTGAGAAGACTCTGGAGGCTACTCCAGGTGTGCCTCTCATGCCTGCTCCAACAACGGCGACCACACAGATGTCGTCCTCAGCCGTCACCTCACGTATCAGGCCTCGGCCTAAGAGCGCTATCTCCAAGGCGTTGACAGCCTTCTCCAACGATCCCCTATTGATTATGAAGGAGATGTTAGCTTCTGAGACGCTCTGCGAGATCATCAGTATGTTAATGTTCTTCTTTCCGAGAACATCGAAGACTTTTGCGGCTGTTCCCGGCGCTCCTATCATGCCTGCTCCACTGACGTTGACCAACGCTACATCCTTCACCAGCGTTATAGCCTTCACCACATCGATCGGTTTGATCTTCTGCTCCTTTACTATGAGGGTTCCAGGGCTCTCCGGGTTGAAGATGCTCCTTATCCTCACCGGTATGTTCTCCTCCATGGCTGGTTCCAGTGCCCTCGGATGCATCACCTTGGCTCCGAAGACCGCCATCTCCGTCGCTTCTTGGAAGGAGACTTCAGGGATAACCTTCGCATCCGGAACGATCTTAGGGTCGGATGTCATCAACCCGTCCACGCTCGTCCATATCCAGACCTCGTCGACGCCTAGAGCGGCGCCTATAATCGTGGCCGTGTAGTCGGAGCCTCCTCTCCCCAGGGTTGTGGTCACGCCTTCCGGAGTTGCGGCAATGTAGCCTGTGATGACGGGGACCACACCCTCCTCGAGGAGAGGCTCAATCCTGCTCTTAACTTGATGCTTGGTCACGTTCATCAGCGGTTTTGCCTCTCCGAAGTTCGAGTCCGTCACTATCCCTGCGGAACCTCCGGTAAAGTACTGGGCGTTCAAACCGGCATCTCTCAAGGTTCCCCAAGCTATGCGTGTTGAAAGCTTCTCCCCGAAGGATAGGACATAATCCCTCGACTTTGGGGTTAACTCGCCGACGTAGGCTATTCCCGTCAGAACCTTCTCGAGTTCATCGAGGGTTCTTCTCAGGGCGTCGGATACCTCTCCCCTTATATTAGGGTCTCTGATAGATTTTCTGGCGGCCTCCAAGTGTTCCTCCGTGATCTCTCTCTTAAACCTGTAGATGGCTTCCAAATCTCCCGTTTTGGCGTGCTCCGACGCCTCGATCAATCTGTCAGTTACCCCTTTCAAGGCCGAGACCACGACAACGACCTTAAAGCCTTGGTTGACATAGTTGGAGACTAGGTTGGCTACGAGTCGAAAGTTTTCTCCTGCCGCCAGCGACGTTCCTCCAAACTTCATGACCAGCCTCTTCAATCGTTTCCCTCCAACCTCAAGCTACAAGGTGCTTGACAGAGCTTCCTTTATATTAATTAGGTCCCGCAGTACGGCGCTGGCAGTGGCCATGCCGCCGGCTCCCCTCCCTATGATCGTCTCTTCACCCGTAAACTCTGAGGTGAAGGTGACGGCGTTGAGAACTCCTTTGACGGCGAGGGGGTCACCCTTGGATATCTCGGTTGGTGCCACTTTTAGGTCTTTATCAATGAACCCTAAGAGCCTGATTGTACGGCCTCTCCTTGAGGCCTCTTCTAAATCTTCTCTGGTAACGTTGCGGATGCCTTCGATCTTCACATCCTTTAGGGTAACCTTCCTGCCCATTATCCAGTTCGCCATTATCACGATCTTGCAGGCTGTGTCCAACCCGTCAACATCCATAGAAGGGTTGGCCTCGGCGTATCCCAGTCTCTGCGCGTCTTTGAGAGCTTGATGGAAACTGATATGTTTCTCCTCCATCTCCGTTAAGATGTAGTTGGTCGTCCCGTTCAGTACGCCCCGGATGGAGATTATCCGATCTCCCAGCAGACATTTCTTGGCGAGGTCCAAGATCGGGGTTCCGGCGCCAACCGTTCCGCTGAACCTCAACTGGACTCCGCTGTATTCGGCCAGCTCTGTCAGGGCCGGGAGGGCTAGGGCGAGGGGTCCCTTATTCGTGGTGACGACGCTCTTACCCGTCCTGAACGCCGATTTAATATGTGAGAGGCCGGGTTCCCCATCCTTGATGTTGGTGGGAGTCACCTCGACCATGACCTCAGCCTCAACCGACTCTATGACCTCCAGTGCCGATAGGTCTGGGCGTCCGTCGCGGCTGGCCGCAACAGTGCCCTCCTTAACCTTGAGGGAGAGAATCTCCTCCAAGTCCAGCCCCCTCATGTTTACGGCCGCGCCCCCCTTATCTACAACCGCGACTACTTTGGGGTTGAAGCCGTAGCTCCTCACGAGTTCGGGGCGCCTCTGTAGAAGTATCCGCGCCAAACTCTGGCCGACAACGCCGAACCCTACGAGGATTATTCTCAACTCAACCACCTAAGAGGCTTCTATTCGAGAAGGCCGCGTCAACCCCAGCAGTCTCTCGATCGACTGGACATCCGCGTCGGCTTCAAGGGGCTTTCCAACCCTCCTCATTACGTCGGGGTCCTTCAGTCCGTGGCCCGTGGCGACGCATACAACCGTCTCGTCCCTGTCGATCTCCCCTAACTCAACCATCTTCTTTAAGCCGGCTATGGAGGAGGCGCTTGCAGGCTCAACGAATAGGCCCTCACACCTCGCCAGCATGCTCTGCGCCTCAAGTATCTCCTCGTCGGTCACGGTTTCAGCCGTACCATCAGAATCCCTTATAGCCCTTAAAGCCTTCTTCCAGCTCACTGGAGCTCCAATCCTGATGGCGGTCGCGACCGTTTCAGGGTTCTCTACGGGCGTCACAACGTCGCTTCCCCTCTTAATCGCCTGCGCGATGGGTGAGGCGCCCTCAGCTTGAACCCCAACCATTCTAGGAAGGCTGTCCACCAAGCCGAGCCTGTAGAACTCTGTGAAACCCTTCCATAAGGCGCTTATGTTTCCAGCGTTGCCCACGGGGAGTACAACCCTGTCGGGCGCCCTCCCACCAAGCTGGTCGCAGACCTCATAGGCCAGGGACTTCTGCCCCTCCAGCCTGTAAGGGTTGATCGAGTTGAGGAGGTAGACCTCCCCATGCCTCTCTGAGAGCTCAATCACGGTTCTCAAGGCTTGGTCGAAGTTCCCCCGAACCTGCACGATCTCAGCCCCATAAGCCAAGGCCTGCACAAGCTTTCCATAAGCAATCTTTCCGGAGGGTACGAGAACGATACATCGGAGCCCGGCTTTAGCAGCGTAGGCTGCTAGGGAGGCCGAGGTGTTGCCTGTAGATGCGCAGATGACGGTTTTCATGTTGAGTTCGAGGGCCTTCGTCACCCCAACGGTCATGCCCCTATCCTTGAAGGAGCCCGTGGGGTTCTCACCCTCATTCTTCACGTACACCCTTTTTAGGCCTATGACCTTTGCTAGTCGAGAGCATAGATGAAGCCCCGTTCCACCCTCATTTAACGAGACTACCTTTGATAGGTCGCGGATCGGCAAGAAGTCTCTGTATCTCCACACGGAGAGGGGTAGGCTCCTCCAGTCGCTCCTTTCAAGCCTCTCCGCCAGCTCTTCATAGTCGTACTCGATCTCAAGTAGGTCGCCGCACCTCCTACAGAAGTAGACGATCTCGTCTGCTTCGTGTTCTTCTCCACAATTTATACAGACTTGACGTATCATGGATTCTCCTCCAGGACGTGGACTCCTCTTCCAGGCCTCGTGCAGAAGGCTTCAGCGCTTAAACCGGCCGATTCAAACCCTTCCCTCATCGCCTCAGCAACCTTTGAGGCGTCGACCTCCAAGGCGTTCACCACAGCAATCATGGAGGGTCCAGCTCCGCTGAGAGCGACGCCGCAGGCACCCGCCTCTAAGGCCTTCTCCCTGACCTCCCTGTACCCAGGGACTAGGGAGGCCCTTGCAGGCTCAACAACCACATCCAACATCGACCTTCCTATAAGGTCTACGTCGCCGATTGCGAATCCGGCCGCCAACGCAGCTGCGTGCCCCACGTTATGTACGAGCTTCCTCATCGGGACTTCTTTCGGCAGGACTGAACGGGCCTTCATCGTCTTCTTTGGGGGGACCGGCACTTTGGGTATGGCTACGGCGACGTGGAGGTTTTTGGGATGCTCTAGATGGATTATTTCTAACGGCCTGTAAGACTTGACTATGACGAAGCCTCCGTATATGGCGGCGGAGACGTTGTCTGCGTGCTCAAAACCGGCTGAGACAACCTCGCCTTTCATAGCCATCCGGGTTAGGTCCTTCCGGTCCATCTCAAGGTTGAAGAGAACATTCAACCCGAACGCTACGGCCGCCGCGGAGGCCGCGCTGCTTCCTAATCCGACGCCGGGCAGGATTCCCTTCTCGATCTCGATTCTTAGCCCCGTCCCTAACGAGAAGGCCTTTAGAACCTCCTTGGCGACGACTCCGGCTGTATTCCTCTCGGGGTCCGTTGGAATCTCCCCTTTTGCTGGGCCGTGGACCTTGATCTCTAGGCCTTTGGGTATCAGGGTTATCCTGACCTTGTCGCTTGGATGTTCTAGGGCCATTCCGAAGACGTCGAAGCCTGGGCCTAGGTTGGCGGTTGTTGCGGGTGCCTTGACGAGTATTTCCTTCATCTCCGACCCAGCAGAGCATATTGATACCAATTTTAAGGTTCCGTCCCGGTTAAACTGTTCCGGGAGGTGGAGAGTATCTTATACTTGATCCGGTTAACTCTTCACACTAATAACTCTGTGTCCTCGGTGGTCGGGCAGTCGGCGTTCTTCACTTCTTCCGCGTTGCGTCGAGCACTATGTAGATGATGTTGTTTCCTCTGACCAGTATCTGTCCGTAGTTTGCGATTAGCTCGCCGTTGTAGTGTTCCGTAGCCTTGTCGAGGATAACATTCATGTAGCTGTCGCAGTGGATCATCGTTCCCTTATACTCGACTCCATTCTTCAACATCACCGATACGTACGTATTTATCTGCCTTGCCAGTATATTGAGGGGTTTCCTGCTTGGCTCCATAGGTCTACCGCCGCTACTAGAGTACACCAACCAGATTTAATCCTAATGGCAATAAAAGCTTTTTGAAGAGGAGAGACGGACCGTCCGGACAGGAAAGGGTAACCCATTTAAAACAGCTCTCCCTCTTCTCTTATAGAAGGTTGGAGAGAAGGTTAGATCGCGTTGAGCGGACAGATGAGAGCGGCGAAGAGCGGACAGATAACTCGGGAGATGAAGATAGTCGCGGAGGATGAAGGTGTCTCTGTGGAGGCTGTTAGACGGAGAGTAGCCGACGGCAGGATAGTCATAACTTGTAACGTCAGGCGGAGCAATATCCACCCGATTGGGATAGGTGAGGGGCTCCGAACGAAGGTCAACGCCAACGTTGGGACGTCGCCGGACCTCTGCAACCCAGACTTGGAGGTTGAGAAAGCTAAGGTAGCCGTCAAATACGGGGCGGACACAGTTATGGACTTGAGCACGGCGGGAGACCTAGACAGCATCAGAGAAGCCATAATCAGGGCGGTAAACGTTCCAGTCGGGACCGTTCCGATCTACCAGGCCGCGGTAGAGGCGATAGGTAAGAGAGGAGCCATAGTCGACATGACGGAGGACGACATCTTCAACATGATAGAGAGGCACGCGAAGGGAGGCGTGGACTTCATGACCGTTCACTGCGGCGTAACCATGGAGACCGTCAAGAAGATAGCTAAGCATCCACGATTGATGGGCATAGTAAGCCGAGGAGGAACCTTCCTAGCCGCATGGATTCTCCACAACAATAAGGAGAACCCCCTCTACAAGAACTACGACTACCTGCTGGAGATCGCCCGGGAATACGACTTCACCTTGAGCCTCGGAGACGGCTTAAGGCCGGGCTCGATCTTCGACGCCACGGACTGGCTTCAGGTGCAGGAGCTTCTGACTATCGGCGGACTCGTTGAGAGGGCGAGGAAAGCCGACGTCCAATCGATGGTGGAGGGTCCTGGGCACCTCCCCTTAGACCAGATCGAGTCGAACGTCAAACTTGAGAAGACTATCTGTAAAGGTGCGCCCTTCTACGTCTTGGGGCCCGTGGTAACGGAGGTTGC
>LUCD01000050.1 GCA_001593925.1 Candidatus Bathyarchaeota archaeon B26-1 | reverse complement strand
GGATGGAGAGCTACAACAACATCGCGGAGAACAACATAATCAAAGATTCCAATAGAGGTATACAGCTAAGTAGTGTAGGGAACATCGTGAGGAACAACTATATAAGCACATGCTATTGGACCGCTATACATTGCCGAGACGCGCCGAAAGACGCGCTCATAGTAGGGAACATCCTACTAAACCGCGACGACGTCATATACTTTAATGGCGGAGAGGAAAACATAACAATAACCGGAAACCTCATAGCAGGCGGTCACGACGGCATAGAGTTTGAGGGTGAAAGCACGAACATTGTAATCACCTACAATGAGATCAGACACAACGGGAAAGCCATATATGTAAAAACAGGTGTTAAGAATATGGTGGTCCAATATAACAATATACGCGATAACGGCTACGGCATCGACAATCTTTCAAATGCAACCGAGCATCAGATCGACGCCAGATATAACTGGTGGGGAAGCCCGGACGGACCCGGCGACATGGTTTCATCTAACGTGCTCTACGAGCCGTGGGCAACAACGCCTTGGCCAACAACATTCTCAATTCCTGAGATAACGGTTACCACCACAGTCACCGAGACCACCACTGAGACCACAACCGTCACTGAAACCACGACTGAGGTCACAACCGAGACCACCACAACTACAACCACCGAGACAAAGGAGGTTCTAGGCGGCGCCTTCTACGGCTCCGTCGGAGTAATAATCATACTGATAATAGCTCTGGCCTACGTGCTCATGCGGAAGTAGCCACATTCCTCCCCTCTTTTTGTTTTTGCTCAGTGATCCTAACATTGGGATCACTGCTCACCCATAAAGATTAAGAATGGGTATTCGCAAATTAATCTCGGCGATTAGAATGGTCGAGAGAAAGGTTCTTCTAGTAATCCTGATCTCGATAGCCGTGGTGGCCTCGGGCTTAGCCCTGTACTACCTGAGTCTCCCGAGAGCGGTAGGCACGATCACGGGAACTGTTACTCAGGTTGGAGGGGTCCCCATAGAAGGGGCGACGGTGACCGCCGGAACCACATCCACCACAACCGACTCTACGGGAGGCTACGTGCTCCCAGACCTCCCGGAGGGAAGATACACGGTTACAGTGACCTTCGGAACGGTAACCCAGCAGAAGGAGGTTGAGGTATCCGGGGACCAAGAGGTCGTAGTAAACTTTGAGATGGCGTTGCCGGGCCGGCCTGCGCTTCTTTCCTGGTTCAACAATAAGACCGGCGACGACGACCGGATGTTCCTGGTGGAGCCGGGTGAAACCGTGGCCTTCACGGTGGAAGCTGCGAACGTAACGAGGTTTGAGTGGGAGATAAACAAGCTTCTCGTCCAGAACTCAACCAATAGAAGCTTCACCTTCACTGTTCCAGACGAGAAGGACATATGGGAGATACACCTTACAATCGTTGGAACTGAGGGTAGAATTCACCATGAATGGGTTGTCTCAACGCTCACTGAGGATGAAGCCCCAACCTTCTTCGACTACTTCGTAGACGCAAAGTACATGAACAGGACAGAGCTCGATCCTTGGGGCAGACCCCTCCCGGAGTGGACGCCCTCCGAAGGGTACTCTCCGATGAAAGTCTCAAGATGCTTCTTAGAACCGACAGGAACAGGTTCGCAGCTAGAGGCCGCGTCGACGACAGCTTACGGAACGTGGGTAATCACGTTCAAGTCTCCCACCGGATACTTCATCCCTCCGAGGGGAGGAGCCGGCCCCCGAACCCAGATATATTACTATTTCATTATAGGGCCAACCGACATCTACTTCTACAACAAGGAGACCGGGGGTCACAACTACTTCGGCCGCTACTACATCCCGACGGAGGCGGGAGGGGCCCACCAATTCGACAGGGACGCAGGCTTCAAGATTACGCGGGGATGGTACAAGCTCACCATAATCAGGACTCCTGACGGCTGGTTCTACGCGTACATAACGGACATCGATGTAGGTAAGACTTATCTCCAGTTCCGTGGAAGGGACACCGAAGGAAGCGTCTCATCCTCCATCAAGATCAATATAGCCAAACCCCTCACCAAATACGGGCTCTTCCCCCAAGTCACCATGTACGTTGACTGCTTCACGATCTACAAGAACCGCTACCTCTTCCCAGAGAAGTCAGCCGTCTACAGGCAGTACGTCCATAACTACCAGTGGCGTCAAGAACCACGTGAAGACCCGAGGCAGAGCTACCTATACACATACTGGGAGTACCTCAAAGATTCTACAAACATACAGTACAAGAGATGGTACAACCGGGAACTTAACTGGATGAAAGGTAAGAACCATTATTGGCCGGTCTACAGGGACGGGATAGTCGTCAACGGCAGGAACGTCACGTTGGCGGACATAGCTCGGATGGTGAACGACCCGTCCCTCTTCAGCTACGACCCCGACACTAGAACGGCCGTCTGCTACACGAACCTCGTCCTCGACGAAGGAGCCGAACTAATAATCAAAAACGAGACCTTGAGGATGCACTGCAACAGCCCTGGCGAACATGAATTCGCCGTCCTGTACGGCTCCACCCTACGCATCTTGGATAGCACGGTGACATCCGACAACGGGAACTACTTCACCTGGCGCTTCTCAGGAACAACCCACTTCGGCTACTACCTCGGAGCTGAGACTTGTGGAGTCGACAACATCAACTATGTGAGCTTCTCATCCATAACCATCGAGAACTCCATCGTCAACAACTCGGCGTACATGTTCCTAGACGCCCCCCTAGAACTCACGATCAGAAACTCGAAGATCATAAACCTCCACCAAGTCGACACAGGCGACTACTCAGCCCCCTCAGGCGAACCTCTGGAAAGGAAGATGTTCGTTAAGGGGGCGAAAGCCTTCTGGGTCTTCATCAAGAACTACAAGATTCGCGAGTTCAATATCGATAATGTTACTTTCTCGGCTGCGCCTGGTGAGGGGCCGATCGACTACACGTTCATCCTCAACTGTAAAAATAACAAGTTGAACGTCTATAACTCGGACTTCGGCGATGGGAGGATAGTTGCCCGTAAAAGCGTCAAGATGGGGTCCTTCTGGGCTGAGGAATGGCCGACCTACTACCCATGCAAGCTTGGGTTGGTGAACTGTAGGTTCGATCCCGAGAACCTCATAATAGGCTCCGACGACGCCTCCATAATCGTGAAGTACTACTTGGACGTGAGGGTCGTCGATGAGAACGGTCAACCCGTGGAAGGCGCAAACGTAACCGTAATTAACGAGGTTGACCAAGAGAACTATCCGCCGGAGAACCTTGTGATACAGCCCGTTAACAGCACACACAAGAAGGGCGCGTTCCTCTATCTATATGAGGGCTTCCCCATAGAGTGCACCGTGACGGGAATAGACGGGCATACCCCCCTACCGAGCAACAGAACAGGTACAATAATAATCACGGACTACGTGCTAGACGAGTCTGGAAAGAGAGAGTTCACATACACGATCATAGTCACAGCGCCCGACGGACGAACAGCAACGATAACAGATGTGAACCCGGACCCAACATGGTACCGGCCTGACCCAAACACCCCAACATACACGATAACCATAGTCCTAGAGTCGAGCGAAAGCTAGATGCAGGCTGCTCCCTGCCAAGCCTAAGGCCCGGCTTACCACCTCAACAGAAGACTATAGGCTCACATGGAGGTAGTGGGCTCCACACTCAAGATCCACATCATCCCCATTTAGGCGGGTTCAGTGGGGCCAGACCTGTCATCACCCATTTTTTGATACCGAAAAATATTATTTAAGTCTTAGCTGAGTGTTAGGGGGCTCTGTGCTGTTGGAGGGTGCGTCGGCTTGAGGCTTCCTGCCGGTAAGGTTCCGCCTGAGGTTCTGGAGGAGATCGTCTTCAAACGTTTAGGCGTTGAGTCGGGTGACGTTCTGCTCGGCCCCTCGAAGGGAGAGGACGGCGCGGTGATAAAGGTTGGAGGCGAGGTTCTCGTCTCTTCCATGGACCCGATAACTGGGGCTGTTGAGAGGCTTGGTTGGCTCGCCGTCAACATAAACGCGAACGACGTGGCGACCTTCGGGATTAAGCCGAGGTTCTTCTCCTCGTGTATCCTGCTTCCAAGCGGGGCTGAATCCGGAGTTCTGAGGGAGATATGCGACCAGATAGACTCAGCCGCGAAGAAGTTGGGGGTCGCCGTTATAGGGGGCCACTCGGAGGTGACGCCGGGGCTGAAGCACCCGATAGTCGTCGGTTACGCTTTCGGAGTCGCTGAGGAGGGCCGATACGTCACCTCCGGGGGAGCAGAAGCCGGAGACGTAATTATCCTGACTAAAGGGGCCGGGATCGAGGGAACAGCCATCCTAGCCTCGGAGAGGAGGGAGAGGCTCTCCAGGGAGCTCGGCGAAGAAGTGGTGAAGGCCGCCGAATCCTTCTATGAACGGATAAGCGTTGTTGAGGATGCCTTGACGGCCTTCAAGGCTGGAGGGGTCACGGCTATGCACGACCCTACGGAGGGAGGAGTTGCAGGAGGAATCCACGAGATCGCCGACGCTTCGGGGCTGGGGTTCGAGGTCTTTGAGGAGAAGATTCCAGTAGCACCTGAAACCTCGATGATCTGTTCCTACTTCAACGTGGACCCCCTCCAGCTCATAGGGTCGGGGGCCCTCCTCATCTCAGTTAAACCGGAGTACGCCGGTAAGGTTCTCGAGGCCTTGGAGTCCCGCGGCATAAGAGCCTCCAAGATCGGGAGGTTCCTACCGGACCCGGAGAAGCGGATTATAGTACGTGGGGACGGGAGAGTTGCGGAGCTCGTAAGGCCGGTCTCCGACCACCTCTGGAAGGCCTTGGAGAGGTAGGGGTGAAGCCTTCTGCTCCGCAACAGGTTTACAGTTACCTTGATGGCCTTAAGAAAGAGATAATAGGATGATCTATCAGATTATTGTTTGGGGAGATTTATGGTTCATGGGTATGTTCTGATAACTGCGTCTCTAGGTAAGGCCCTCGAGGTTGCGGAGAAGGTTTCGAAGGTCAAAGGTGTAAAGAAGGCTTGCGCGGTCACCGGGAAGTTCGATGTGGTCGCCTCCTTTGAGGTTGAGAACATCTCTGAAGTCGCTGAGGTGGTTGTCAAAGGGATACACGGCGTAGAGGGAGTATGCGGCACACAGACGTTGATATGCGTCCACTGCGAGAAGTGTTAGCCACGGAACCTAAGCATCCCCACCTTCCCTCTTTTTGCAGCAGCTCAAGAAGAGTGTCACCTTTATATGATTCTAAAGGCGAGGAGGCATGTAAGCTGATCGAGGTAGGCTTTGAATGTGTCTGCGGCATGGATGGGGTCAAAATCTTCGGAAAGAGGAAGTAGCAGTCTTGGAAATATACCCTTAAAGTAGCCACCTGAGCGGTATGTCCTGATAAGTTACTCCGTCGGGGAGGGTTCTCCTTATAGTTATTGGGAGAACTCCGCTCTCGAGTTCTCGTAGAGCGATGTCTATGGGGTTCCACACTCCCTTTGGAGGCTCTATCAGGATCGGTGCTCCCATAGCTATCTGGAGAGCCCTCGCCCCGACCACTCTAGCCCTCTCGAACCTAGTCAGTTTCGGTGGGCCTATCCATATCTTCTTCTTGAAGTCGGCGGGGCTAGGCCTCCCTGCGGAGTTATGCTCCGAGCTCCTGGAGTACGCGGTTTCCCCGGGTTGGGTTCCTCCGCTCTCAAATAGCGCCGGGTTCTCTCGGAAATTTAGAATGGGAACCCCGGTTACCTCCGATCTTGAGGACAAATGATAATTCTCCACCTTGTTGCCAAAAGTAAGAAGAGTATTTAAAATATAAGTTTTACTCTGGTTTGGGTTTTTTTCTAAATCCGGAAACGTGTAGAAGCGTGTAGACGTGGCAACTTGAGGTCTCCACTTTCAGGCGGTTATAGTAGGCGAACGGTTTGGCGGAACGGGTTCCAGCACTTAAAACTTAAATGTTTTCCTAAACATGAAATGATCTAAGTGCTATTTGGGAGGCTTCGTCTCGCTAGGAGCGTCCATAACCGCCGAGAGCAAAGACGGATACATCGATGATGACCTCGATAGTGGGCTACTGGTAGCGATGGGAAGGTTCGATAAACCTTTTATCTTGTTTGAGGGTTGGTTGTGATAGTGGTTTCAGATGCCATATTGGGAGACGACCGTTAACCTCCCGGCCGAGATGGTTTACCACGCGATCCTCAACTATGTTAAGGCCGGCGAGTTTAGTAAGGGTGCTAAGGTTAAGCGCTTAATGGAACCAACATATATTGAGGTGAAACCTGGGGATGCCGCGTTTGGTGAACGGGTTAAGATAGGGATCACGCCTCAAGGGGATAAGAGCCAAGTGCAGCTTGACTTCGACTTCAGGGGAGTCGCCGCCGTATGGCTCGCACTCTTTGCATTCGATTTAGTAGCCTTAATTATCACCCATGACATACGGGCCCTTATCGGGCTTTCATTTGCGATTATGATCCTAATAATGATTACCGGCTCGATGGTTGGACGCTATATGGATAGGCTCTCCAAGTTCCTCAGTTTTGTTGAGCAGACGGGAGTCATACCTGAATTTAAGAAGGAGGCTGAGGAGAAGCTTCCAGCAGATGTTGACGCCCTCTACCAGAGGCTGACCCGCACGTACAGCGCGGTCTACGGCAGAGACGTTAGGATGGTTGAACGCAAAATACAATCGTACATGAGGACGGGTCTGAGCCGAGAAGAAGCGATAAAGAAGCTGGCAGAGAGTGAGGGCTTCCTCGAAGTGGCTGAGGAGAAGCCGAAGCCTAAACCCAGCCTTCCACCAGACACCCTATACAAACGGCTACTATACAAGTACAGCGTCTACGGCCGAAGCATACCCGCCCTAGAACGCAAGATAGAGGAACTCACCAGCCTAGGCCTAAGCCGGGAAGAGGCGATAACGAGGCTTGCGGAGGAGGAAGGCCTAACCGGAAGGCTTGAGGTCGCCGAGGAGCCCTCCCCAGCCAGCGACATCTACAGCCGGCTGGTAAACTTATACATCCGCAGAAGCAGGGAAGCCCTAGAACGCAAGATAGAGGAGTACATGAAGGAGGGGCTCAGCAGGGAAGAAGCCATAAAGAAGCTCGCCGAAAAAGAGGGAATAACCTAACAACTTTTTGGAGGCCGGTAGGTTTATGTTGCGCCACATCCACCAAGCAGACGCATCACGGATGGTGTCCGCGAGGTATATAGGCGCTGAGAACCAGAAGATGCGAAGATCAGACTGAGTATTTAGCTTCTCCCTATCTTTCTCTTAAGCCCTCTGAAGGAGACCCTGGCCGCAACTATCCTCTCCGTTGTGAAGATCTTCGCCGTCACGTACAGGATGAAGGCCGTGAAGGCGGAGAGGTAAGCTATGCTCCGGAGCATAATGAAGTAATCCCCAGCAAATGCGGCTTTAGCAGCTATTATCGAGTGGGTGTAAGGTATAAGATACATGACAACCTGGACAGGGAACGGTAGAATCTCAACTTCTGCGAACATCAGGATGATGGAAGGGATCACTATGAGGATGTTTAGGGGGGCCACGAGCGACTGGGCGCTCCTAACATTCTCGGAGAAAGCTGCCACACAGATCGCGAGGGCTAAAGCCGAGACTATGGTCATGAACATCATCACACCTAAGAGGATGTACGCCGGGGATGAGAGGACGAGCCCTAGAGCCTCCAGGTCCAAACCCTCCGCCGGAACGGAACCGAAGATCGAGGTGGTGTAGTAGTTGATCCCGATGAGGGCTGTGAGGGTTCCCGCAACCGCCACAACAACCGACCCCGCAAGTTTACCCGTCAGTATGCTCAGCCTCCCGACGGGGAGGGTTAGGAGGGTCTCCAGAGTCTTCTCCTCCTTCTCTATGGAGATGGAGGTTGCGGCCACCTGCATGGCTGAAATTAGCATCAACATTATCAACATTGGGAAACCGAAGGACTGCGACATAAATACGCCCATCAACGCTCCGGGCGGGGCCTCAACCCTCTTCCCCTTGAAGACTATGATGCTACGTAGGGAGATGGGGTCGAGGACGACCTCGGGAGGCCTGTCGGGGAACGCCTCCTCAAGGGTTCGGCGGACAAGGATACGCTCATAGGCGTCTATAGGAGCTGTTGCCACGGAGGCTTTAGCCCCCTCAGAGAAGCTCAAGCCCTCGATGATGGAGTAAACCTCCAGTTCCCCCCTCACTCCGGAGGTCAGGTTCCGGCTGAAACCCGGAGGTATAACAACCAATGTTGTGACGTTGCTCCCTTGAAGCCTCTCCAAGGCCTCTGACACGTTGCCGCCCTCGATCTCCACCAAGGTCACGTTGAGCGCTCTGAGCGTCAGGATGAAGTTTTCAGCCATGGGCCCCCGGTCAAGGTCCAGAAGGGCTAGGGAGACCTCCTTCATGGACTCCTCGACGGCGGTCTGGGAGACGTTCATGGCGGCGCCCATCAGAGGAAAAATTATTAGCGGCATCAGGACGATCCCTAAGAGAATCTTCGGGTCCCTGAACATCTCCTTGATCTCCTTCACCACGATGTTTCCTAAACCGCTAGCCAAGCCTAGTCGCCTCCATAAAGGCCTCTTCAAGGTTATCAGCGCCGTATCTGGACTTCACCTCTCCGGGGCTCCCCTCAACCAGAATCTTACCCTTAT
>LUCD01000049.1 GCA_001593925.1 Candidatus Bathyarchaeota archaeon B26-1 | reverse complement strand
CCGTTCATAGGGCGGAGAACGTGGACAACCCGAAGGTCTTGAGGAGCTTCATGGAGGCCTTCCAGGAGGCCCCTATACCGGTTGTGATTCCTCTCCACCCCAGAACCGTTAAGAGGTTGAGGAGGATCCGGCTGTGGAAGCGGGTAAGCGAATCCGAGAATGTGAGGGTTCTACCTCCGGTAGGATACTTTGACTTCCTGATCTTGATGAAGAACTGCAGGCTCATAATGACCGATTCAGGCGGGATTCAGGAGGAGGCCACAGCTCCTCCGATAAGGAAGTTCGTCCTCGTCTTGAGAATCTCAACTGAGAGGCCTGAAGCCGTCGAAGCCGGCTTCGCTAAGGTTGTAGGGGTTGAGAAAGAGGGCATACTGAAGGCTTTAGACGAAGCCTTAAGGAGAGAGGCTCCTCTCCCGGAGAAGTCGCCCTTCGGTGATGGAGCCTCTGGGGAGAGGATAGCCGACCTCATAATTGAGGAGATAATTCCGGAACTGGAGGAGCGGTCAGGCCAAGTTAACCAATATTAGTAGGGTTAAACCATCTTCTTTTTGTATGGGAGGACTGAAGGGTAGAAGGGGGAAGTTCGTAAAGAAGGTTAAGAAGAGGATACCTTGGATAGAGCACGTCATAAGCGATTTTGAGACTGCTGGAGACCTGAACCCTGAAAGAGCGGTTGAGGTTAAGGCTCGTGAAGGAAGCCTCTGTCTGGTTTGTAGAGGAAGCAGGAGGCTCTGCGGTAAGCCTAGATGCCCAGCCGTGGTTAAGCTCAGGTCGTTCCTGAACGTTAGGAGAGCCGTCGACTCAACCGAGATGGCTGGTTCTTCCCCGCCCGGAGTCTTCGTCGGGCGTGTAGGGTACCCCTACGTCTACGCCGGGCCTCTTGTTCCCCCGGTCTTAGGGGACACCTCACTTCTGGACGCTCCTGAAAGGTGGGTCGGCAAAACTTTGGAGGAGATCGTCGACTTCCGAACATCTCTCATCAGGAGCAAGTTTAGGGTTAACGTGAAGAAACCTGAGAAGGCTGAGAGGTTTATGGACCGAACCTTGGAGTTAGCCCTCTCCGAGAAGCCGGTCGACGCCGACGTCGTCTTCAAGAAGAGGCCTTCAAAGGTCTTCTTCTTCGACGGCGAGGTTCAACCAATGGGCCCTTCAGCCCTCCTTAAGGAGATAGAGGTTGGAGGTGTAAAGGCGGATCATAGGATCGAGAAGGCGTACTCGGACACGGACCTTAAGGCTGAGGAGGCGACGTTGAGCCTATACTTGAACGGTGTCCCCGTCTCGAGGATACAGAGGGCCTTCAGCGTTGGGGCCTTCGGCGTCGCAGGGCAGAGGAGGCTCGTCCCAACGAGGTGGAGCATAACGGCTGTAGACGCGATAATCTCGAGGAGGCTGATAGAGAGCATGGTTAAGGGGAGCAAAACCATAAACGAGTATAGAGTCTACGAGTTCAGCTACTTGGGCAACCGGTTCGTCGTCCTCCTGATGCCTGAGAGCTGGAGTTACGAGTGGATAGAGGCTTGGTATCCCGGAACGGTCTTCAACCCTTCGAAGACGAGTATAGCGGTGGGTGGGGACTGGGAGGGCTATAAGGGCAGAACCACCTACGCCTCTATAGGGGGATGCTACTACGCCGTTAGGCTCGCCGTCGCCGAGTACCTGGCTAGGGAGAGGAGGCAGGCAAGCGTCCTCGCGATGAGGGAGATAAGCCCAGGCTTCATAACTCCGTTAGGGGTCTGGATAAATAGGGAGTCCGTCCGGGAAGCCTTGAGAAGGAGATACCAGAGGTTTAACACCCTTGAGGACGCTTTGAGGTATGTGAACACTAGGTTCACGATAGGGGTTGAGGAGTGGGTGAGAGCAAGCGTCCTCCTCCAGAACGCCCTTCACCAAGAGAAGATTACGAAATATCTCTAAGGCATCTCCTTAGTCTTCGCGGTTTTGAGTAGGTTGGCCGTCATTCTGTCGCCCATCTCTTCGCAGATGGAGGCCGCTAAGTCCACTTTTACGCTTTTAGGCTCCGTTCCCCAGAGCCTCCTGAAGTTGGCTGAGTATATCCTCTCTAAGACGTGGCGGGGGAGGCTCAGCCCCCTGAAGGGTTCCTCATATCTTGTGAGCAGCTGGTCAGCCGTTGACGGTGTGTAGAACTCCTCGTCTGACTCGAGAAAGTTCCTTATCAGCCATATGCGGTCCAGATGTTGCCGGAGACTCCGGCTTACCCCTATGTCGGTTCCGAAGAATATTCTATCGCCGTACTCGATGAAGAAGGTTCTCCAGTCGTCTCTACGCTTCGATATGTTGTAGATGAGTTCGATTCCTAAGGCCAAATCCACATTCGCGTTTCTGTGACGCTCTAGGAAACTCGAGAGACCTTCAAGATCGGCTGACATGAAGTAGAAGTGGCAGAGGACGATCTTGAGCCTCGGGTGGTTGTCGAGGATTTCCTCCATCTCGTTGTAGAGTTCCTCCTTGCTTGGGTATTCGTCTCCACAATAAATCCAGCCTCTCTCCTTGGCCCAGCTGGGAGCAAGCCTCTCATCCCAGAACTCCTCTGGGTCAGCCACATGGCAGAGAACAGTGTAGCCTCGAGACTCGCATGTGGACCAGAAGCCTTCATAGTACGGATCGTTTAGGGGAATCCTCTCGCGTCTGGGAGCGGGTTTTGAGACTATCTCTCCAATCCCGTCGAATCCAGCCTCCATCAAGCGGCTGAGATGCCGGTCCCAGTCCACTCTTCGGGAAGCCTCCGGGTTTGGTAGCGGGCATCCAGCATAGAAGAGCCCGGGATACTTGACTTTCAAGTATAGGCCTAAGCTGCCAGCCGAGAGGTACATCTGGGTTAGGTATCCTTTCTTTATTAGTTCCTTCAGGGTCTCGGCTTCCTTCTTTAGGTCGTCTTCCTTTCTGATCCTTAATGGTATGTGGGCATGGCAGTCTATGACCGGCAGGTCGGCGAACTCTGAGAACTCCAACCTTGAAGCCTCCAATGCTCTTCCGATAAAAGAATAGAGGCCGGGATGATTATTAAGCCTTCCATGGCAGAGGACCGGTTCGGCAGAGGAATAAAAGTCTACAGAGTGCTTAAGTGAAGGAGAAAGAGAGACTCAAAGCCTCCGGAAAAGAGACATAGGAGGTGTGTGGTAGTCTAGAGGACGAGTTCGCCGGAAGGCGTCGAGAGACTTAAGACGGAGTAGCTAAATTATGTTTCTTTGGAGGCACAGGTGTTGAGTAGAGTCGCGATTGTGAAGGGGGCCAGTCCCCAAGAAATAACGGTTAGAGCCTTGGAGATGACGGATGCTCATGAAGCAGTTCCTGCCGATAGGCCTGTCTTGATAAAGCCGAACTATATCAACGCGAGGCATCCCTCAACCGGGATCACGACGGACAGCAGAGTCATCGAGGGGGTTGTCAAGTTTCTGAAGATGCACGGCGTAGAGGACATAATTATAGGCGAGGGAAGCGGTTTCGCGGACACTTTCGAAGCCTTTAAAGTTGCCGGCGTCGATGCCGTTGCGGAGAGATGGAACGTGAAGCTGGTAGACCTGAATAGAGACGAGCTCGTCGAGATCGAGCCTAAAAACCCTCTAGCCTTAAGGAAGGTGAAGATCGCTAAGACGGCTCTTGAGAGCACGATCGTAAGCGTCCCGAAGCTTAAGCCTCACAGGCTTGCCCGTGTAACATTGAGCCTGAAGAACATGATGGGAGCGGTGACTCCTAAAGGGTCTATACACAACCCGTTAAGCGAGAAGATCGTCGACCTCGTCTCCATAATAAAGCCCAGCGTCGCGGTGATAGACGGTATAATCGCAGGTGAGGGCCACGAGACGAGTGGAAACCCCGTGGTAATGAACATAGTTATAGCTGGGACGGACCCCGTCGCTGTGGACGCTGTCGGCTCCGCTGTTATGGGTATACCTCCAAGCACGGTTAAGCATCTACGTTTAGCTGAGGAGAGAGGCCTCGGAACGTGCAACCTAGACAGGATAGAAGTGGTAGGCGAACCCATAGAGAAGGTGAGGAGAAAGTTTAGAACGTCCTTCCTCTCGAAGATTCTCGGCCGCTAGGCTGGCTTCTCACATGAAGTCGGCTAAGTCTCTATGCAGAGACTTACCGAAAGCCATGCCCATAGGTTTGAAGGTCTGGTTGAGGGCGGATATGAGGCTCTTAACGTAGTCGTCTACGTTAACTTCATGGAACCCTCTTACGAGGACCGTCGGCTTAACTGTGAACGTCTTCCCCCTGTACTTGAAGGGTTTAACCTTGACGAAGCGGACTTCCTCTCCAATGTCAACCCTTAACCCAGAATCTAAAAGCTGGACGG
The DNA here is from genome assembly GCA_001593925.1 of Candidatus Bathyarchaeota archaeon B26-1. Taxonomy (GTDB): domain Archaea; phylum Thermoproteota; class Bathyarchaeia; order Bathyarchaeales; family B26-1; genus B26-1. Next base: position 4,472 of record LUCD01000049.1, on the reverse strand, counting down.
CGCACTGGTAAGGTTGGTGGAGCGCCTCCGCGTGGACCCCCTTCTCGTAAGGGTTGAAGTGGAGCCTCACGGAGTACTCTAGGTCCTCTAAGGGGAGACGGCCAGCCTTCAAGTCTTCTATTGCTTTGTCCACGGTCCTCCGGATTCTCTCCTTCGCCATCTCGAGCTCAGCCCAGTTCCGAACTTCCGTGAGCTCCTTAACGCATCTCATGAAGACCTTCTGGACGAGGCGAGGCGAGTTCGACTTTAAGGCTGTCAGCCCCTTTACGTCGGGGGTTCCGTCTCTCCGTATGCCGATGTAGGCCTTCATGGCTCTTGGCAAGATGCAGACTGAGTACCGTTTGTCTACTGCTAGGTCGAGGAGGAGGTCGCGCTTAACCCTCCTTATCAGGGAGTTCACAGCCTCCTCGGAAGGGTTGTCTAGGAATAGGGAGTCCGTGTCCCCGTAGAGCGGGTGGAGCCCCATCTCCGTCGCGATCCTCCAAGCCTCTTTAAGGGAGTGTCTCCCATAAGCCGTTATCGATTCGGCTAGAGCAGGCTGGGCTAGGCCACGTATCCTAACGGTTACGCCGTAACTCGCGACGAGTATAAGCTTAAGAAGCCTAGCCGCGGCCTCCGCCAATCTTCTCTCGGACTCCGGCAACGAAGGGTCTTTAGAGAGAGGCTTGAACCATCTGATCCTTAGGTCCTTTAGGGCGCCTATCAGGATCGCGTATATTCCTCTCCTCTTCTTGCAGACGTGGTGTTCGGTTCCCGGAACCTTGTTGCCCGTGCATTCGGGGTGCCCGCAGTCCACGGTCTCGTATGAGAGGTTGTAAGCGTCGATTAGGCTGGGGTATAGGCTCTCGAAGTCGACCACGACCGTGTTGAAGTGTACCCCGCTTTCAGGGGGAATAGTCAGGCCTCCCTTGACCCTGTGAACTTCCTTCCCGCGCCTCAGCTCTTCAGGTTTCGGGATGAGGATGTTTTCTCTCCTCAAGAAGGCGTGAAGCATCGACCTTATCCACGTGCTCACCTTTCTGCTGGAGCTCGCGGTGGGTATGGGGAGGCTCGCAACCCTAGCTAACATGAAGGAGAGGTATAGATTTTCTCGGGTGATCTCTCCAGCTATGCCGAGCTTGGCTGGAGATGCTTCGGGGATCGGCTGGTAGCAGAGTGAGAACCACCTCTCGATTAGAGCGTACTTTTCGGGGTCTCTCGCCTTGACTTCTCTGAACCTCTCTTCGAAGAGGGGTTTGAGTTCGCTGGGAATCTCGTAAGCGGGGGTTATCGAGTCTTCTCCGATGTGGTATGGCGCTCCGAAGGATAAGTCGTGGTCGTACGCGTATCCAAGTGCTGGTGGGACATCGTCCTCCCAAGAATTTTTGAGGCGTCTTGAGAGTTTTTGGATATCTGAAGGGTCTTCCACCTCAACCTTCGTTAAGGGCTTTAGCTCTCCCGTGAAGAGCTCTCTCTTCTCAACGACCCGTGTTCTTCCATGCAGAGACTCGATCAAGGTTCTTGCTTCGGGGGGTAGGGGGTGCGGCAGGTAAAAGTATGGCTTATACTCCTCGTCTGGAACCTCTGTTAGGGTGTCCTCTGAGGGGTCGTAGAAGATCAGTCTCATACCGTTAGGGGCGGCTTCTATATCGATGAGGTAGCATGCGGCCAACCCTAAACGCCCTCTCCATATATTGGATAGCCGTCCCAAGATAATTGGGTTTCCGTCGACTCAAAGCCCTTGAGAGCCAAACGTTAAACTTTCCAGTCGACCTCTATGTTCTTCCGTTTAACGTAGACCTTGATTAGGCTGGTTACGATTATGAAGAACCAGAGGGGAGCTAGGGTGAAATAGTATATTATGAAGTCTAGGGGGTTGAAGGGGAGCTGGAACCTTCTGGCTATGAGAGAGAATATTGCGGAGTACGCCGCTAAGCTCCCGATCATGATCAGGAGGTTTCTTAATGTGGAGATCGTCGTTGAGGTTAAGGCCGTCGGGGGGAGAAACAGGCTCGTTTTGGTCGATAATAGGATTAAGGAGATGTAGATCATCTTTATGAAGAGGTCGTCTGGGACGATGAGGTTCGCTAGGAAGAGCGGTAAGGCTGGGAAGATGGAGAGCAGGGAAGGCATGATAACCTCTGGATGCTCACGTAAAACTCTCTTAAGCAGGTTGAAATACTCTTTAAACCAGAGGGCGGAGCCTATACCCCAACGTTTCCTCTGGTTGAACCATTCCCTCAATGACGGAGGCACCTTGGTGTAGGCGGCCACTTCATCTATAAACTTGAAGCGTGCACCACCGATAAATGATCTTGTGGCTAGGTCCAAGTCCTCGCATATAACTTTTCCGAAGCCGCCTAGAGAGTTGAAGGTCTCCTTTCTGATCGCGAAGGCAGCTCCGTTAACTCCTAGACATTTCCCAATCTTTTTGGAGAAGAGCCAGCTCGTTAGGTTGAAGCTTAAGTAATCGTAGCTGGTGATCTTCGCTAGGAAGGTGTCTCTTATAACCCCCTTCTTAACCTCGATTATGTCGGCGTCCTCCATTTCCTTGGCTATTACTTCAAGAAAACTTTCTCCATCACCGTCTATGAGCGTGTCTGAGTCTAGGAACAAGTAAATGTCACCGTCCGCCTGCTCCGCTATTTCATTCAAAACGTGGGCTTTCCCCATTCTCCTTCCATTAAAAATGAAATACACGTTATCCGAGAACCTTCTCGAAGCCTCGATGCTCCTCTCGGTAGGCTCGTCGACAATAACAAAAATTTCCCTATTCTTGTAGGGGTCATTAAGAAGCCTAGTGAGCAGAGGCTCGAGAAGGGGGGACTCCCTATAAACGGGGATAAAAACACTTATCTTGCGAGGTGCCATAAAAGGTAGTTTGCTTTTGAGTATTTTTAAATTTTGATGAAACAAGGGGGTTTCGCAGGTTTTGTTTGGGTATCGTGTTTGGACCCTAGCTTTGGGGAGTGTTCCCTGTCTTAAGGGGAGACTCCTTTGACCCCTCAGCTCTTTCCGCCAGAAACCCGGCAAGGATCAGGGTGAGGAAGCTTATAAGTCGGTTGGTGCGAATCATTCTCTCGATGGGTTATGGTTGAGCGGGTTGGGATACTCGTCGTCTCGTACGGTTCTAGAGCCGCCGCCATGATCGAAGCCTTCTCCAGAAGCCGGGAGTACGAGGTTGAACTCTACGTAGCCGACAAGCAGAGGAACCCCTTCAATCTCAGGATGGCTAAGGAACACGTGGTCATACCAAGCCTCGATGTCGAGGAGATATTCAAGTTCGCCAAGAGGCACAAGGAGAGGTTGGACTTCGGGATAGTTGGGCCGGAGAAACCGATAATCGCGGGCGTTAGAGACCTGATTGAAGGCGAGCTTGGTGTACCCATGGTCTGTCCAACGAGGAAGTATGCGATTGAGGGGAGCAAGGTTGCTCAACGCCTCCTATTCGAGAGAGTGGCGCCGGAGGTCAATCCTAGGTTCAGGGTCTTCGACCCAAAGGACTACAGCGGCCTAGAAGACGTTAAACGTGACCTTTACAGGTGGCTCGACGAGCTTGAGAATAAGGTCGCAGTCAAACCTGACGCTCCAGCCGCCGGGAAGGGGGTAGGCGTCTGGGGGGACCACTTCAGGAGCAGAGAGGAGCTTCTCGACCACTTCATGGCGAACTTCAAGGCCGGCCCGGTCATAGTGGAGGAGAAACTTGAGGGCGAGGAGTCGAGCTTCCAAGCCTTCTGCGACGGGAAGCACATTGTTCCTCTACCTGAGACCCGGGATTACAAGAGGGCCTTTGACGGAGACCTCGGCCCAAACACTGGGGGGATGGGCTCATACAAGGATGAAGGCGACATTCTTCCCTTCATGAGCAGGGAGGACAGAGAGAAGGAGGAGCGGATCGTCAAGAGAATCTTCGCTGAACTCAGGGGTGACGGTTACAATCCTGAGTTGAGGGGGGTACCCTTCTACGAGGCCTTCATACATACTGCTGAGGGGCCTATGATCCTAGAGAACAACAGTAGGCCCGGAGACCCGGAGATACAGAATATTCTTCCAGTCTTGAAGGACGACTTCGTCGAGGTCTGTCTCCGCATGATCGAGGGAACCCTCACTCGAGTCGAGGTTGAGAGGAAAGCAACCGTCGTGACATATAAGGTTCCTCCGAACTATGGAGGGTACGCCGAGGTCTTCCCCGAGAGGGTTAGGAGAGAGGAGGTTGGAACCCCGGTTATCCTGACGGAGGCCGAGAATCTCAGAGCCAAGTATGGAGACGCCATACGTATCTATCCGGGCTCGATGGAGCTGAGGGACGGCGAGACCTACGCTTTACGTTCCAGAACTGTCTGCGTCGTGGGAGTAGCCGAGACCATAGAGGACGCTAGGAAAATCTCGCTGGAGGGGATAGAAGCCATAAAAGGCGGGGCGCTCTGGTACAGAACCGACATAGCCTCTAGAGAACATATAGAACAGAGCATAAGGCACATGGAGAAACTGAG
>LUCD01000048.1 GCA_001593925.1 Candidatus Bathyarchaeota archaeon B26-1 | reverse complement strand
GCCTTCCTCATGATGGGCATGGTTCACCTCCGCTACAGCGCTAACAGGTCTGGAGTCACGCTGGGCGGACACCAGTATTACGAGTACCATTATGTGGCGGGCCATGGGTGGGCCATGGTCTACATTCCCCCTTGGGGCTGGCTACCATGCGATCTAACATCCATCCCCCCTTCTGAGCTGAGAAGTAAACCAGAGAAGGCGATTACTGAGGCAATAGTCTGGAACCCCGCTACCATAATCTTCAGGAACGCCACAGGGATCGGAGGAGCTAAGTCTTCCGATTACATAGGGTCTTGGAGGAATCTCGAAGCCGAAGCGAAGAGGAAACAGATATACTACAAGTTGATTATAGACTTAGAGCGCTTATCCATACCGGAGCACGAGGTTATACTGAGGTACCCAGCTGCCGTTATCTACTTAGAGGTCATCTGCGCCATAGTCCTAGTAATCCTCATTAGTGCACGTGAGAGAGAAAGAAAGGCGCCTCCAACCTATCTTGGAGGCGTAAACTGCACACATTGCGGGGGTAAAAACCCCGCAGAAGCCCTTTATTGTGGATGGTGCGGCCGGAGGCTCATAAAAGAGACGACGGAGTGAAACATTCAACGGAAAGGCGGGTCCTCCACATTCCTTACCCAGCGCGCGAGAAGAAGAACCCGTGTACGGGTGCAGGGCTCCCTGTCCCAGAGCGGGCTTTCCATGCTTTGGATGTAGGGGGCTGCCTGACTCCTTTCTCTACAGGTCGAGGGACATATACTCCCTCCTGGTGGACGCGACCTCCCACCACGGAAAACTCAAAGAGAAAAACTTATAATACCGACCTAAGTGAACAACGCGGCGATTAACATGAGCGTGAAAGCCGCCGCTTCTAGGTTCATCGAGAGGGGGATGTGAAACGCGGCCTCCTGAACGGCGTCGAGATGCTGATAAGGGCGTACGATCCGTGCATAAAGTGTGCAACGCGATCCGTGGATGGTAGGGTTGCTATAGAGATCAGGGATCACGAGGGTAGGGTGGTAAGGCGAATCTGATCTCGGTGAAGTTTTTGGGTCATCTGGAGGGATTGGTGTCCTCCGTCTGCTCAGTTATGGTCACGGTGTACTCTTCGCTCCGGGCTTTTTGGTGGTCTTTGTCCCCTTCAAACTTCGCGTATATCTCGGCCGTGTTATCGCGCCAGTCCGTCTTTTTGGCTTTCCATTCAATTCGGAAATCTCCGTTACTGTCCGTAACTCCTGAAGCTAAGAGTTCTTCTCTCCCTATATCTCTCTCCATCATCTTTATGGTTGCGCCGGCGACGGGTTTTCCCGTCTCAGATTCTTTCAGGTTTCCGGTGAACACGACCGTTGAGCCTACAGCAACCTTTAGGGGAGAAACGTTCAAGGTCAGGACGGTTTTGGCCGGCTTGGATGTTCGAGGAGGAATCTTCTTCTGGATTATCTGGGCTACAACGTTTCCGCTTGGTATGAGTATCTCCTTCGTTCCGTCCTCACTCTCCAAGACGAGATGCATCAGCTTTATCTCTTTGACGATTCCGGTCTGTCCCCGCACCGTTATAACGTCGCCGTAGGTGAATGGACGGGAGATCAAGAGGAAGATTCCGGCTACAACGTGGGACATTATGGTCTGGGTGGCGAAGCCGACGACCAACCCTCCGAAAGAGCCAACCGTCAACGCGGCGGCCGGATTTACGTTGAAGATCGAGGCGGATGTGGAGAGGAGAAGGGCGATTCCGGAAATCCTCGTTATCGTTCGCATAATCGCGGCTGTAGGATGGTCGGAGATTCTCCTCATGTAAGTGTAGATCAGTCCGCTGAGGGCGTTTACGGCTAGGTAGCCGAAGAAGAAGACTAGGGCCGCTTGAATGTAGAGCAGGTAAGGGTTGACCATGAGGATAACGCTACTGAAGGGTTGCAGGAAGGATGGAATCTCCTCTATCGTTTTCCATCCGAAGAGGAAGTTCATAATAGACAGAGAGAACGCTAGAAGCGCCAGATACATTATCGTCTTGAGGCTTCCACGCCGTAAACTCTGTATCTTCTCCTCAACCTTATCTATCTTCATGGCTCTCAGCACTCAAATAAGTTATGGGCATCTGAGTGTAGATAAGAATTGTGGCCGGAAACCCGTTGATCCATCAGATAATGACCGTTTAGGGGAGCGTTCGTTCCCCTAGCCATTAGTGTACTTGGTTAAGGCCTGTTGCTCGGTTCCCCTCCCCTTCGAGAGGGCCTCCCACTCCTCAGCCCTGACGAAACCCCCAACCTGCTCCTTGATCCTCTTAGCTATACGGGGCCCTATGAGGGGTAGGCTTGTGAGCTTCTCTATCGGGGCTCTCTTCAAGTCGTCGACGCTCTTGAAGCCTGCGTCGTAGAGCACACGGGCCCTCATTCTGCCTATCCCCTCCAGCCTCACCAGCGGCAAGAGCTCGGGCTTCACACCTTTCCAGACGCGGTCCTTCAACCTGAGAATCTTTGGGGCTAAGTCCTTGTGGCCGAGGAGAACGGCCAGCTCGCTGGATGCGTATAGGAGCCACCTTGAAGCCTCCACGAGCCTGTAGAGGTCGCCGGGCTCAACCTCGAACCTCTCGATTATGCTGTCCTCGGGAGCCTCCTCGATCCAAGACTTTAGAACCCACGCCGTCTTAACCTCTCCCAAGAACTCCTCGTACGAGAGTCTGTCAGCCCACTCATCCGGCTCCTCGAACATGAATTCTTCGCTGTGCTCCTCGGCGAAGAGGGCAACCCTGTCGAACTCCTTACTTGAGACCCTAACCTTCGGGTACATGTCTGGGGTATGGGCGACCATGTGGAGGAAACTCAGGTCGCTGATCCTTGGAGCCCTGCTGAGGAGGGCGTCCCTTATGATTATGGCTGATACTGGGTCGATGTAGAGTTGGGACGTCCTCTTCCCGAACTTCGTGGCGTGCATCTTGTCGCCTTCAAAGGTTATCATGTCCTCCTTGTATAGGAAGCGGAGAACCCTAGCGATCAGGCCTTTCATGGCTCTGATGTCGTACTGGTAGGCGTAGAAGGTTCTGCCGAAGAATTCGTATAGGCCCTGCTCAGACTTGGCGAACCCGGAGGCTATCGTAGCTAAGACGTGAGACCTCAAGACCTTCTCGACTCCGAGCTTAGACCAGATACGTTCAGGCTCGGCTAGGACGTAGCTCTGGAAGAGGTAATCCCTCTCATCGTCGGTCTTGGCTATCAAGACAGACTCCCCTATACGGTCGTACTTGGGGCGGCCTGCTCGACCAACCATCTGCTTGTACTCCAAGACCGTTATGGGGTAGTAGCCGTACCCCGGCTCGTACCTTCTATAACTGTTTATGATGACCATGCGGGCCGGCAGGTTCACTCCGAAGGCCAAGGTGGGTGTGGCGGTCAACACCTTTATCTTCCCCTCGCGGAAGGCATCCTCGATTATCCTCCTATGTGCGTGGTGTAGGCCGGCGTGGTGGAATGCTACCCCCTTCTTGACGAGTTCAGCTAGGAGATCGCTTATCCGGGTTCGCTCGCCAGAAGCCGTTATTGACTCCGCAACCCTCTCTAGAGCCCTCCCAGTAGCCCTAGAGACCGCCTTACCAACCTCCGGAGCGGCCTTCTTAGCTAAACCTACGGCGCTCCTCCTCGTTGAGGCGAAGATCAAGGCTTGCCCCCCAGACTCGACCGCGTGGAGGGCTAGGTTGATCGAAGGCGACTTAGTCTTCAACTTTATCCTTGTGGCTCCTCCGTCCTTGAACTGGATTTCGTCGCCTAACAGTACGCCTTCCCTGAGGGTGACGGGCCTCCAATCTGTTGTGACGGGTATAGCGTCAAGCCACTCGGCTACCTCCTCCGAGTTCCTTATGGTCGCGCTGAGGGCCAGTATCTGGAGGTCGGGGTTGACCTGTTGGAGGCGGGCTAGGACAACCTCTAAGGTTGGCCCCCTCTCGACGTCGTTTATCAGGTGGACCTCGTCCGCAACTACGAGGGAAACCTCCTCTACCCAAGGGGCTCTATGCCTGAGGAGAGAGTCGAGTTTCTCGTTCGTCACTATGATAATGTCGTGTCTCCTCAGCCACGGGTCGCTACTGTCGTAGTCTCCAGTGCTTATGCCGACGCTTAACCGTTCGCCGTCAACCTTCCTCAACGCCGTGTACTTTCTGAACTCACGATACTTCTCGCTGGCCAGCGCCCTCAAAGGGGTTAAGTACAGGACCTTCCCACCGTACTCCAACACATGCTTCAACGCACAGAACTCGGCTACGAGGGTCTTACCTGAAGCAGTTGGACTCGCTAGGACTACGTTTCTCCCCTCTAGAGCCCCCGCCTTAACGGCCTCAACTTGTGGGGGGTAGAGATCAACTATGCCGGACTCAACGATGATCCTTTTCGCTTCTTCGGGGACATCTAAGTCTTCGACCCTCAACTCCAAACCCTTGGCGAACTATATCCTCTTTAGGTACCCCTTTCTAGGCTCGTATATCGTGCCTTCCTTGAGGAGCTGACTTATAAGCCTCTCGGCCTCGTCTTGCGGTATATTGAACTCCCTGTTCAGGCTCTCGATGAGGCTGGACCTCCTAACCATCCCCGTCTCCTTCTCCATCTCGACTAGGAGGCTGAGAAGTGCTCTCAACTTGTCGCGTAAGCTCTTAGGTTTACCCGTCATTATGATGTCTATGTCGAACTTTCCAGATGAGACATCGATCCCAACCTCCTTGAGGGACCTCCTCATGATAGCTATGGCCGCTTCGGCGTCCTCGGCTAGGACCTCCCCCCTCAAGGCGGCCCTAGCCCTAGCCTCAGCTATCCTGATGAGGGACTCGAGCTGACGGGCGGTTATTGCGATCGGTGCGCCCTCAGCCTCGCTGGCTGAACGCATGGCAAGGTAGAACTCTTTAAGCCTCTCTAGGGCTTCAGGTGTGAGGACAGGCTTGACGTTCCTCGCGTAGCTTATATACTTCCTGAGGAGGTCCGGGGGTATCGGCGCCTCCTCCGGGGGTGCCCCCCTCATGTGCAGTTTTAGTATATGCTCCGTCATGCTTACGTCACGTTCTCTCTCCGGCACGTCTCTCATGACGAAGATCAAGTCGAACCTAGAGAGGATTGTGACCGGTAGGGATATGTTCTCTGCAACCGTCCTGTAAGGGTCGTACCTCCCGAGAGCCGGGTTGGCGGCGGCTAGGATGGCGGTTCTGGCGTTGAGGGTCGCCACTATTCCTCCCTTAGCGATCGAGATTGTGTGTTGCTCCATCGCCTCGTGTATGGCTACACGGTCCTCTTTCCGCATCTTGTCGATCTCGTCGATGCACGCTATCCCCTTATCGGCCAGAACCAAGGCTCCAGCCTCTAGACTCATCCCCCCAGCCTTCGTTGGGAGGACGGCCGCGGTTAATCCTGCCGCCGTTGTCCCCCTCCCACTCGTGTAGAGGCCTCTGGGGGATATCCTCTGGACGTACCGCAGTAGCTGGGACTTCGCTGTCCCGGGGTCTCCTATCATAAGGACGTTCAGTTCACCCCTGATCGTTATGTCGGGGAGGCTCTTCTGGACTCCTCCGAAGAGCAGGTACATGATCGCCTCTTTGATGTGTTCGTACCCATATATTGAGGGCGCTATCGAACGTATGATCTTCCTATGTATCCACGGGTCCTTCGAGAGTTTGAGTATCTCCTCTTCCTCTTCGGGGGAGATGGATAGGGCTTCGGTCTCCCTCCCGGCGGACTCGACGAAGTTCGCGTCGATGTGAAGCGTGAAGGTTCTGAGCTTACCGGCTCTGGGCAGGGTTGAAGACTCAGCCCTCACAATCCCAAATATGCGAACCCTGTCGCCCGGCCTAGCGACGTTAATTAGGTCTTTCCCTACGAGGCGGACGTCTAAAGATCGGGGGGTCTGTCCCGGAGGCAGGTCCTCCGGATACTCCTGAACCCTGATCTCTTGAGAGTCTATGAACTCCGACTCCTCTTGGATGAACTCGAAGGGGCCTGTTCTCCCGCAGGTAGGCTCGTCACATCTGGAGGGTGCGGTGAGGAATGTTCCGCTCTGTTCGACGTACTGAACCTTTCCGCACCTCTTACATCTGAAGGCCGCCTTGGTGACTAACGGCATAACCGTCGTTGTACGGGTTATTATCCCCTCGAGCATCACGAGCTTCCCTATGTGCTCAGAGCCTAGAACCCTTATCGGGGTTGGGTTTAGGAGGCCCCTAACCCTGACCGTTACGCCGATGTCTCTTATCTTTTCGGCGTACTCCGGCTCCTGTATGTGGAGCTGATTGAATGCGGCTCTACTCGCGTACCTCAAGTACTCGTCGGGCTTCTCAATGATCTTCTCCGGCAAGTCTATGTAGGCCTTCAGGAGGTCCTCGAGGTCGATGACTATGGAGGTTGTCCCGTTGAGGGCCATCTGGGAGATGCGTTGCCGATACTTATCCGACTTGAAGAAGTTCTGGAACCTCTCTTGCGGGTCCTCCTCTAAGAGCTCGGTCAACTCCTCACTCCACCTTGAGTATCTCGGACCTCCACTCACTTATAGTTCGGTTGAGCTTCTCGTACAGGTCCATCTCCTCCACAGTCAAGTTCTTGAGCAGATGATCCTTCTGTCCGAGGGTTGAGGCAAGCGAGACTATCTTCTTCAACCTGCAGTCAACTATGTCCTGCGAGAGCCTCCTCACAAGCTCGTACTCCCTTATCCTCTCAGGGTCTCTTCTTGAGCTCTCCTTCAGGTCGGATAGGAGACGCCTCAGCCTAGGGTAGAACCCTTTAGGAAGGGAGGAGATGCGGCTAACGGTCTGTATCCGCTCTGTCCAGTGTATCTTGCGGAGCCCCGAAGGCTCTAGAACCTCATCTCTTACATGCACGATGCCTGCCTTCTCGAGTTCTCTAGCCAGCCACAACCTCAACTCGTACTCCTTCCCCTTCTCGAAAGGTCCAACCTTAAAGCCTGCCAGCTCGATTTCGGGTGAGTCCCTGTCCGCGGCAACCCGGACGACCCTATTCTCAAACATGAAGTCTGCGTCTCGGATATTCAAGGGCCGCTCATTGAGAGCCAATCCGATCAACCACATTATCAAATGTTCTTGGGAAATATAAAGGATTTAGGCTGTAGACGGTTCAGGGCTGAGGCTTCAGAAGAGTTGGACAGTCCCTTTCTCCTGGGATACCTTTAAAATCTTCGTAGATAATTTATTTGGTGAGAGGGGTCTTCTGTAAAGAGCGGTGTAGGTGTTGAAGGGTGAGTCTCGAGGTTTGGGCGGAGAAGTATCGGCCTAAAAGGCTTGATGACATCATAAACCAGAAGCATATCGTGGCTAGGATTAAGGTCTTCGTCGAGGATAGGAATATACCCCACATGCTCTTCGCCGGCCCTCCGGGAACTGGCAAGACCACGATGGCCCTCTGCATAGCCCGCGAACTCTACGGCGACCAATGGAGACAGAACGTTCTAGAAACGAACGCTTCGGACGAACGTGGGATAGGGGTTGTGAGGGGAAAGATCAAGGATTTCGCCCGGACCATAGCTATGGGCGGCGCCGAGTACAGGATGATAATACTAGACGAAGCCGACGCCCTAACATCCGAAGCACAGCAGGCCCTCAGGAGAACGATGGAAACGTACTCCGCAACCGTCAGGTTCATCCTCATCTGCAACTACAGCAGTAAGATCATCCCTCCAATCCAGAGCCGAACAGCCGTATTCAGGTTCAGGACGCTCTCGGAGGAGGACGTCCGAAAGTTCATCGGATGGATCGTTCAGGGCGAGAACCTCGAGGTCGAGGAGGAAGCCGTGAAGGCTATAATGCATCTCTGCGAGGGCGACCTGCGGAGGGTTGCGAACCTCCTCCAAGCCGCCGCGACGTTAGGAAGCAAGATAACCGAGGAGATGATCTACGAGGTTGCTTCTCAGGCTAGACCCCAAGACGTCAGGAGAATGCTCCAGCTAGCCCTAAACGGGAGATTCAAGGATGCCAGGGAAATCCTATACAAGATGCTTGTCAACCAGGGGCTGGCCGGAGAAGACGTTGTAAGGGAGATTCATAGGCAGGTCTACGCCCTAGACCTGCCCGAAGATGTGAAGGTTAGGCTTGTGGAGGCTATAGGTGAATATGAGTTCAGAATCTCGGAGGGAGCCGACGCCCTGATCCAGCTCGAGGCCTTGCTGGCGAGGTTCACGGCTTACGGGGCTTCAGCTCCTCCCTTTAGAGGCTTGTGAGAGTAGCCGCATGATTTCTCCCCTCCAATCCAAGAGCGACGTGAACCATGTGGACGGTTAAGTATAAGCCCAGAAGCCTAAGCGAGGTCGCCGACCAGAGAGAAGCAAAGAACAAGCTCCTAAGCTGGCTCAAGGCTTGGAGGCCGGGAGGGAAGGCCGCCTTACTCTATGGGCCTCCCGGCAACGGTAAGACCTGCACCGTAGAGGCCTTGGCGGCTGAGATGGGTTTCGACCTCATAGAGATGAACGCTTCGGATGTGCGGACGAGGGAGAGGATCGAGAGGACGGTCGGTAGAGCCATCAAGATGGCTTCCCTCACGGGGGCTAGGGGAAAGATAATCCTGATAGACGAGGTGGACGGGCTTGGGGCCTCGGAGGACAGAGGCGGCCTCGGAGCCATCAGAAAGATAATTAAAGAGTCGTCTTTCCCTGTTGTCCTCACAGCTAACGACCCTTGGGACAGGAAGCTCTACGAGGTGCGGAGACTCTGTGAGATGATAAATTTCAGACCGGTCCCCGTGAGGGACATGGTCAAGAGGCTTGATTACATATGCAGAATGGAAGGCGTCAAGGCTGACTTCAAGGTTCTCCACGCGATAGCTACAAGGAACAAGGGTGACATGCGGGGGGCGATCCTAGACCTAGAGACGGTCGCCCAAGGCAAGATCCGCGTGACCCTGGAGGATTTGGAGGCCCTCGGCTACAGGGAGGTCGAGACGGACATCTTCAGGGTTCTGAGCGGAATCTTCAAGTCTACCTCGGCGCTCTCGGCTAGACTCTCGATAAACGAGGCTGATATGGAGCCGGACGAGATATTCTGGTGGATCGAGGAGAACATACCCAACGAGTATGAGAGGCCGGAGGACATAGCTAGGGCGTATGAGGCCCTTGC
>LUCD01000047.1:4769-13927 GCA_001593925.1 Candidatus Bathyarchaeota archaeon B26-1 | reverse complement strand
TCTTCATCGTTTACCACGCAGTTGACGAAGTGCTCTATCTCCCTCTCGTAACCTAGCTGCCAAATCTCGTCCACCGAGGGGAAGGTCCATCCGGTTGAGATCGTCGCTTTCTCCACCACGTAGGAGTATCCCTTCTCGCTGTAGACCTTGACGGGGCTCACCCTGAAGAGGTTGACGTATATGGAGCCGTCTGTCCCGTAGATTTCCACCCTGTCGTCTATGCCTCCCTTAACCGTGTAGCTCGCGTGGATCGTCGCAAGCGAGTTGTTCTTGAACCTTATGAAGAGCGAGGCGTGGTCTTCAGCCTCAAGCTTGTGGTACAGGTTCCCCATCTCGGCATACACCCTGTCGACGGGGCTGTCGATGAGCCAGAGAGCCACCCCGATCGGGTGGACGCCCAAGTTCATTAAGGATCCTCCGCCACAGTACTCCTTCTTCAAGGCGTACGGGGAGTGGCTACCACTATGAGACTCCCTAGCCTCCACAACTAGGATATCCCCGATGGCGCCCTCCTCTATGATCTCCTTGGCTCTCCGCATAGAAGGCGAGAAGAGCATGTTCTCAGCGTACATGAGCTTTACTCCCTCCCTCTTCGCGGCTTCTATTAGCTTGTCAGCGTCCTCTATAGTGGTCGTTAAGGGCTTCTCAACTATCACGTTCTTGCCGTGCTCGATGGCTTTCAAGGCCGCTTTGGCGTGGAGGTAATTAGGAATAGCTATGCTCACGACGTCGATGTCCTCCCTTTCAAGCAGTTCGTCCATGTCGGTGTACCAAGCCTTCAAGCCGTGGTCTTCTGCGAACTTCCTCGCGCGTTCAGCTGTCCTCGAATAGACGGCTACAACATCGACGTTCGGTAATCTCTTGTAAGCGTTTGCATGGATGTTCGCCGCAAAACCTGCACCGATAAGTCCGGCTCCTACTCTCTCCACAATAACCACCAACCGAGAGATTTTTTCGATGAGCAATTTAAGTCTTTACTCACTCCGATCTTTAACGTTACGCCTCCAACGTTAACTCTGAAAGGTTTATGGTAAAGCATAAAAGAACGAACTTTTGAGAATAAATCGAGAGGGGAATAAAAGGTGGATGAGGAAGAAGGGTTAGTAAGGGAGTTTAAAGCAGGAAAACTAACGGTGAAAATCTTTAAGGACCGCCAGAGTATGGGTGAGGCGGCGGCGAGGGCTGTCGGAAAGAAGATGAAGGAGATAATCTCCGAGAAGGGCAGGGTTTCAATGGTCTTCGCTTCAGCCCCTTCGCAAGAGGAATTCTTAGCTTCCTTGGTGAAGTTGGAGGGGATAGAGTGGCCTAAGGTTATCGCATTCCACCTAGACGAGTATATCGGAATCCCAAGCGATGCACCGCAATCCTTCAGGAAGTTCTTGAGAGACCGGTTGTTCAGCAAGGTCAATGTGGGGGAAGTCCACTACCTGAACGGGGACGCTGAGGATATTGAAGAGGAAGCCCGGAGATACGCCGAGCTTCTGAAGAAGTACGGCCTCGACATAGCTTGCGTCGGGATAGGGGAGAACGGCCACCTAGCCTTTAACGACCCCCATGTGGCGGACTTCAATGACCCCTTAATGGTTAAGGTGGTTGAGCTGGATGAGGTCTGCCGCCGACAGCAGGTTCACGACGGGTGCTTCGCCACCCTAGAGGAGGTTCCAAGGAAAGCCTTAACCTTAACCATGCCAACGATCTTCAACGCGAAGTATATCTTCGCGGTTGTGCCGGCTCCCTCGAAGGCTGAAGCCGTCAGGAAAACCGTCTACGGGCCGATCTCCACGAGCTGCCCGGCATCCATCCTCCGTAAACACGATAATGCCATACTCTTCCTCGACCGGGACTCGGCAAGCCTACTCTAAAAATGGTTTTACCCCCTTAAGCCGGGAGGAGTGAAAGGGTAGAGAAGAGGCTCAACAGAAAAATTGGGAAACTAAGCTAAGGATTCTTAAGGTCTATCCTCTTGACGGTTATGGCGTTCTGGGGGCAGAGTGACTCGCAGACCCCGCATCCCAAGCAGAGTTCCTCATTGACGTGAGCCTTCCCGTTTATCAGCGTTATGGCCTCGCAGTGCCCCGGCTTCACGCAGACCCCGCATCCATTACACTTCTCCTCGTCGACCACGGCTAAGGCTGGATGGAAGGCCACCTCCTTCCCCTTAACGGACTGTAGGTACTCAGCCGTCGGGTAGTCTGCGAGTTTGATGCCTTTGACTTCTGGGTAGACGGCTAGCTCATCCGACGGAGCTATGTACTTCGTGGAGCAACCGATGAAGTCCTCAGGGCTTTCGTAACCAGTCTCCCTCATGAATCTCTCCAATCCCTTCAGGATGCGGCCGACTATCTCGAACCCATACCACATGATCCCCGTGCATATAGCGACGGCTGTCGCTCCCCACATCATCATCTCCACGGTGTCCCTCCAGTTTATCACCCCCCCGCCTCCAATTATCGGAATCTTCAGCTTCCTGTAGAGCTTGGCTATAACTGCGTATGAGAGGTTCTTCACGCATGGCCCGCAGAGCGCGCCGAAACTGACCTTGTCCAAGGATGGATATAGTGGTCTCCCGCCGTTATAGACATCCACGCTGGGTAGGGACGAGTAGTTCCCCCCGATTGCGATGGCGTCCGCCCCGGCCTCCTCGCAGGAGAGAGCCGTGGCAACCACGTCGGCGACGTCAGGATTGAGTTTACAGACCACCGGTATGGAGATCGCTTCCTTAACGGCCTTCGTGATCCTCCCCGCCACCGAAGGGCTCATGCTTATCGATGCTCCATGAAGCTCCGTCTCCTCGATCTCTATGCCGAGCTGCTGAGTTGTGAACTCGATGTTCGGGCATACAAAGTTCAGCTCTATCATGTCCGCCCCCGCCTCCTCCAGGGACGTGGCTAAATCTATCCAGCCCTCAATGTGCCCAGCGGCGTGGGTTATGTTCGAGAGGATTACGAGGCCTGTCTCCTTCTTCGCATCCCTCACAAGCTTAACGGCCTCGTCGAGGTTCAACCTCTTATCGATCGGAACGATGAGGCAGTGTCCAGGCTCAGAATATAACTGCAACCTCCCCTGGAAAGGCTGTTTTATGAATGCGAGCTTCGTGCTTGCGGCGGCTGCACCGAACTTCTCGGCCTGCTTTAACCTGTAAACCGTAGCTGTCAAGGGGCTGGAGGCTATGACGATGGGGTTCCTGAGCTCGATTCCGCCTATACTCACGCTGAGCCTCAAACCTTCATCCCTCGATAATTCTAGGGTTTAATTGCGATCTTGATGACGTTGGGGTCGGTGTCATACTTTCTGAAGGCTTCTTGAAGTTCATCTAAGGGGTATTCGTGTGTTATCAGGGACTTCACTTCTAGGATCCCCTGCTGAATCAGCCGGAACCCTCTCTCAGCCCATGGCATCTTATCCCTGTAGCTCGGTATCTTGAGGACTCTCGGCTTCAAGTATTTGGTGTGCCACTGGGAGAGGTCTATCTCGGCGGGCCTCGTCACCCAGCCGAACATCCCAAGTATGCCTCCTTTCTTGAGCATGCTAGCGGCTTGGTTCACAACCATCCCGCTACCCACGGCTTCTATGGCCACGTCGGCTCCTCTCCCGTCGGTCTCCTCCATGACCCTCTCAACCGGGTTCTCCTCGCGGGCGTTGATGACTATGTCCGCACCCCTCTTCTTAGCCAGCTTCAGCTTCGAATCCACCACGTCTACCCCGATCGCGACGGCGGCTCCCATCTTCTTTATCCCCTGCAAGATCAGTTGCCCCATGTAGCCTAGCCCGATGACTACGGCGACGTCTCCAAGCTCGACGCCTGACTTATAGATCGCGTCGACAGCGCAGGCTAGGGGCTCCGCTTGACACGCGGTGTCCATGTCGACCCCTTCAGGGACTCGTTGTAGACATCTAAGGGGAGACCTGACGTAGTCTGAGAAGAGGGGGTCCGCCCCGCTGGGCGTGATCAAGACGTCCGAGTAGACTATAACTTTATCTCCCACGGAGTAGCCGGACACCTTTGAGCCTACCTCTACGATTGTGCCTCCTCCCTCATGTCCTAGACAGACAGGAAGCGAAACGTAGGGCGGATAGTTTCCTCTGTAATAGTGCAGTTCACTACCGCAGATGTACGTCTTGTGAACCTTCACGAGAACTTGGTCCTCGGCTATCTTTATCTCCCTCTCCTTCACTGTGATCTTTCTAGGTGCCTCGAGGCATCCGATCCTGGTCTTCACCATTAGTTACCACCTCAATATGCCCTTCCACTAAGGTTGAGACAACTCCGAGACTCCCACAATAATGGTTACTCATATATTTATCGGTTGTTATCTTAATATAACCCTTAAGATTTAGGTGAAAACGGGATTGAAGAGGACGGTCAAGATTCCTTACGGGTCGGACTTTGTAGAGGTGGAACTGCCTGAAGAGAGGATAATCGCCATAGTGGGGCCTAAAGAGGTTGAGGGAAACCCTCACCCGGAGGATGAGATAGAGTCGGCCTTGGACAACCCCGTGGGCCACCCGGGCCTCCGAGCCTTAGCGAAGAAGGGGAGAAAGACGGTTATCCTCTGCGACGACTTCACCAGGCCCACCCCCGCATACAAGATTATACCGATCCTCTTGGACAGGTTAAACTCGGTTGGGATCAGGGACGAAGACGTAAAAATAGTGATGGCTCTGGGTACGCATAGACCCATGAGGAGAGATGAGATAGTTGAGAAGATAGGCGAGGAAGCCTTCGAGAGGGTTAACGAGGTGATCAACCACGACTGGAAGGACAGAGACTCCCTCATGAACTTGGGTAGAACCCCCAACGGAACCCCGATAACCGTTAACAGGCATGTCGTCGAGGCGGACATAAAGATTGGGGTGGGGTACATAGTGCCCCACAGGGTCGCCGGATACACTGGCGGCGCGAAGATCGTTCAGCCAGGCGTCTGCGGAGGCGACACAACAGGTTACACTCACTGGCTGAGCGCGAAGTTCACCGGTGAAGAGATACTGGGGGTAGCCGAGAACCCTGTGAGGCACGAGATGGAGGAAGTGGCTCGAAGAGTTGGGCTAGACTTCATAGTCAACACTGTTCTCAACGCGAAGGGGGAGATAGTGAAGGTCTTCGCCGGCGACTTCGTGAAGGCGCATAGAGAAGGCGTCAAAGAGGCGAGGAGAATATACGGGGTGGAGGTGCCGTCCAAAGCCGACGTAGTCGTATGCGACTCCCACCCATGCGACGTCGATATGTGGCAGGCGGCGAAGGGAATCTACGCGACGGAGCTCGTGGTCAAGGAGGGTGGGAGCATCGCCTTCATCACGCCGTGCTGGGAGGGGGTCTCACCCGAACACCCCGACGTCCTGAAATTCGGGTACATGTCATACGAGAACGTGAAGAAACTTGTGGAGTCAGGGAGACTAAAAGACCTCTCCGCGGCGGCGCACATCGCCCACGTAGGCCGTGTGAGCGCGGAGAAGGCCCGGGTGATCCTCTACTCCGAGGGAATCTCGAGAGAAGACACGCTCAAGCTGAACTTTGAGTATGCGGAGAGCCCCCAAGAGGCTGTAGATAAGGCGTTGGCTAAGCAAGGCCCAAACTCTAAGATACTCGTCCTCAAGAACACGGCTGAGCTTTTGCCTCTAGTTGCCAAGGGATAACGGCGATGAAGGACCACTGGGAAAGGTAGGAGGGTTGCTGGAGGGATGTTGGAGAAGAGGGATGAGTACCCCCTGTTCTTGGGTGTGGATGTAGGCACCACGAATGTCCGATCTTTCATCTTCAATTCTTCAGGCGAGGTGCTTGGACAGTCTTTCCGGGGATTGACCATTCACAGGCCTAAGCCTGAGATGGCTGAAGAAGATGTCGAGGAGATTTGGAGGGCCACCCTAGAGACTATGAGGGACTCCTTGAAGATGTCCAAGGTTCCGGCGGGCGACGTGGCCATGGTGAGTTTCAGCGCCCAGATGCACGGAGTCTCCATGATAGGCCGGGACGGAAAACCCCTGACGAGACTGCTCACCTGGCTCGACCTCCGAGCAACGGAGCAGTGTGAGAGGCTGGGTAGGCTCCTAGGCTCATACGAAATCTACAGCCGGACGGGAGGCCCACCGCTCTTCATCTACCCCCCCGCCAAGATACTATGGTTCAAGGAGAAGATGCCGGAGAAGTTCAAGAAGTGTCACAAGCTGCTATCGGCTAAGGACTACGTCATGTATAGGATGTTTGGGGAACCATACCTAGACCGTTCGGTAGCATCCGGCTCGCAGCTCCTAAACATTCACGAACTGAGATGGGACGAGACGATCCTCGAATCGTTAGGGATCGACCCGGATAAACTCCCAACCCTGCGGGACGAGATGGAGGTTGTGGGGGAGATTCCCAGCGAGATATCAAAATATACGGGTTTGAGGAGGGGGACACCCGTGATTATAGGCGCCTCCGACGCCGCGTTGAGCAACATCGGCCTCGGAGCCGTGGAGGAGGGGATAGCCGCGGTCAATCTGGGCTCAAGCGGCGCGATAAGGGTGCTGTCCGACAGGCCGCTCATCGACAAGGATCGGAGAGCACGTTTCTTCTGCTACTACGCGGCTCAAGGCCGTTGGCTTCCGGGAGGAGCGATAAACAACGCGGGAATAGTCCTACGATGGTTCCGAGACGTATTCGGAGAACCAGAAGTTATGGAGGCTTCAAAGCGTGGAGTAGACCCCTACGAGGTTATCACCGAGAAAGCCGCCGGGGTCAAGCCTGGAAGTGAAGGCTTGGTCATGGTTCCCTTCCTCGCCGGAGAGAGGTTCCCAGTCAGAGACCCGAAAGCTAAGGGTCTACTCTTCGGACTGACCCTAGCACACGGCAAGGCCCACTTTATCAGGGCAATCATGGAGGGCGTCATATACACCTTAAGGTGGATCATGAAAATAATGGAGGAGCAGGGGCTAACCATCGAGGAGATAAGGATCGGAGGCGGGGGAGCCCGGTCGAGCCTTTGGAGGCAGATAGCCGCGGACGTTCTGGGGAAAACCGTGGTTCACACCAAGGTTGAGGAGGCGTCCGCCCTAGGAGCCGCAATGCTCGCCGCGATCAGATTGGGAATCTACAAGGACTTGGGGGAAGCATCAAGAGAGATGGTGAAGACCGCGAGCCTCCACGAGCCAGACCCGGAAGCCCACCGAAGATACACTACAGTCTTCAATCTGTATAAGGGATTATATGAAGCCCTAAGAGGATTCTATGAAGAGCTGTAGAGACTCGACGTAGCTAGACTCTTAACACCTTTTTAGATTATCCCGAATCTCTTCAAGCTTTCCTTTAGAGATTTCTTCTCCTCATCGTTCATGGGCCTCAGGGGAGACGAGACCGTTCCGACGTCTATCCCGCGTAGCTTCAGCCCTTCCTTGTAGGGGGTGAGGTAGGGGCCACGCTTCAGCGCGCTACGTAGGTCGTTCAGTTTAAACTGTAGCTCTCTAGCCTTCTCATAGTCTCTCTTCTTCACCGCCTCATATATCTGGACGGGAATCTCCGGCACGAGGTTGCTGATCGCGCTGATGTGCGCGTCGGCTCCGACGACGAAGTTGGCGAAGATGAGGGGGTCACCTGCGCTGATTATGGTGTAGTCTCCGCCGAATCTGTGGACGTATTCTTGTATCTGGTCAACTCGATAACTTGTGTCCTTCACCCCGCTCACGTTGGGGGAAGCCTCAGCTATCTTGCCGAAGGTCTCCACCGTGATGTTGTAGCCTTGACCGCTCACGTTGTTGTAGACGAATAAGGGTAGATCAACGGCCTCTCCTATACGCTTGTAGTGCTGGATTAAACCTTCAGTATCCGGTTTATAGAAGAAGGGGCCTACGGCCCCTATAGCGTCTACCCCTATATCCTCAGCGTGCTTAGCGAGTTCCACGGTCATCTCCGTGTCCTGCGTTCCCACATGGAGGATTATGGGAACCCTCCCGTTAGTTCGGTCTACAACGATCTCAGCTGCCTTCTTCCGCTTCTCGAGTGAGAGCTTCATGCCTTCTCCGGCAGTTCCTAAGGGGAAGAAGCCGCGAACCCCATTTTCAATCTGGAAGTCGATAAGCTCTCCGAAAGCGTCTTCTTTGATCTGCTCCTCATCCGTGAGAGGAGTGACAAGCGCTGTAATTATTCCTTCAACCTTAAACTTACTCAAGGGAGACTCCTCTCTCCTTCAATTTCTCTAAGACCTCAACGTTGGCGATATGTTCTGGTTTCTTCCCACTAAAAAACCTTACTAAATCCTCAGCGTTCATCAAGTCCATCCTCCTGATCGCCTCTTCGGTGTATGCCGCTATGTGAGGGGTTGCAACGAAGTTGTCCAGCTTGAATGGGGGGAAATCCGCTCCGGGCGGCTCTCTACTGTAGACGTCTACGGCGGCGCCAGCTATTCTCCTCTCCTTCAAGGCCTTGTAGAGGGCGTCCTCGTCCACAACGGGGCCCCTCGCCGTGTTTATTAGGTATGCGGTCCTCTTCATCATGCTCAACTCTTTCTCCCCGATCATGCCGCGGGTCTCCTCCGTCAAGTCGACGTGGATCGTAACGAAGTCGGACTCTCTCAGCAGGGTCTCCAAGTCCACGTACTCAACCCCCAACTCCCTCTCCAAGTGTGGCTTTCTGGTCCTGCTGTAATACAGAACCCTCATGTTGAAACCCTTAACCCTCCTCGCCACGAGGGTTCCTATCGTGCCGAGACCGACTATCCCAAGGGTCTTCCCGTTGACCTCGGCTCCTATGAACCCCCTCGTGTCCCATCTCCCTTGGACAGTTGAGGCGTGAGCTTGGGGGATATACCTTGCCACGGAGATCATGAGTCCAACCGTGAAGTCGGCCACGGCGTCGGCGTTAGCGGACGGCGTGTAAGTGACGATTACCCCCCTCTCCGTAGCGGCTTCCAGGTCGACGTTGCTGACGCTAACGCCGTGTCTAGCAACGATCTTCAGTTTCGGAGCGTTCTCGATGATGTTTCGGTCAATCTTGTCGTTGCCGACGATGAGCCCATCAACATCCTTAACCGCCTCTAGCAGCTCTGCCTTATGCATGGTTCTGCCGTATGGGTTCACCTCCACATCTGCTACGGCCTTAACCATCTCTAAAGCTTCGGTGCAACGTCTACCGAAGGACCTAGAGGTGATGTAGACTTTGGGTCTCCCCATAATCAACCCTCTCAGTC
>LUCD01000047.1:0-4680 GCA_001593925.1 Candidatus Bathyarchaeota archaeon B26-1 | reverse complement strand
ATTGGACTCTGGAAGTATAAAGGGGATTTACACAGCCACGATCGGAAGTTTCCCCCTCGAAGACTCAATAGAGAGTAGGGCGAGATGTCTAAGAGACCTCCTGAATGTCGGCATAGACTTCCCAAACTACCCCCAGCTCGTCGAGATGGGTGAGCAGTTCCTAGAAGACCTTGTCAAGGAATGCAACATACTGAGAGGTGAGAAGGGCAGCTACATGCTGGAGGGCGACCGTCTGGAACCTCCAAGCTCGCCTCCAGGAGTGGAACCCTTCAACTGGGCTCTCAACTACCTAAAGGAGAGAGGCCTCCACAAAGAGGTGAGGCTACGCGCCTCCATAACTGGACCCTTCACGTTGGCCTCCTACATAGAGATCAGGGAGGGACGAATCTTCCCATTCAACAGAGCGGTCTCAGAGATAGAACTTGTCAGGCAGCTCTCGGAAGCCGTCTCGATGAGCTGCAGCTCAGTCGCCGAGGGTGCCTCCATGATCTCTATAGACGAGCCAGTCCTGAGCATGATCGTTGGGCTTAGAATACCCTTCAACTACGGGGAGGAAGAGATCGTCGACATATATAACAGCCTCAAGAGGAGCTGTGGGAAGGTTCCGGTGGGCACACATATCTGCGGAAGAATCTCCCCAAGACTGGCGGAGACTCTCTTACAAACCGACCTAGACTTCCTGAGCCACGAGTTCCACGACACCCCAAAGAACTTCGAGGTTTACAAGCCGGAGGATGTTAGAAGGAGCGGGAAGATAATCTCGGTTGGATGCGTGTCAAGTAAGAATCCGAAGGTGGAGACCGTCAAAGAGATTCTGGGCATAGTTGAGGCATCCATCAAGAGGTATGGACGCAATATAATCTTCACGCCAGACTGCGGATTCAAAAAACTTATCCCTGAAGGGTCAAGGGAGCTCGGATACAGGGCGTCGATCAAGAAGCTGAAGAACCTCGTTCACGCTGTCAGGAAGGTGAGAAGTAGAGAAACTAGCCAACCTTGAATAGTTCGAGGGCGGCCTCCGCCCCTTTGATGAGAGTTTCCTTCTTCTCTGCTGGGATCACGGCGCTGGCGGCGTACTCGTGGCCGTCAGCTAGTCCGAACCCTTCGGAAGCCTTCACAAGCAAGTCCACGACGCTCATGGCCCTCCCCTCCTTTATGAGGGTTCTCAGCTTCACGGGAGCCCTAGCCGAGACCTTGGCGAAGCTTCCCTCGAGTCTACCCCACCCCGGAACAACGTTCTGGAGGTCCATAATCCCAATTATGTATTTGTCAGGCTTGACGAGTCTCTTCTGGTAGGATAGGAGGGAGCAGAACTGCCCTATAACCTTCGAGCCCATACCGCGGTATAGGCCTTTCGCGTCAAACCATTGGATATGCGCGGTTTCTTTTAGGCCTTCCCTGTAAAGCTTGGCTATGAGCCTTCGGTTCGCAGACTTTCTCCGAGCCTCCAGATCAGCTATCATCCTCTCAGTCTCTTCCGTTAAGCCTTCTAGGCAGGCCTTGACTCCGGCGTTTGGTCCTCCCTCATAGTAGCCGACCGGGCCTAGTATCTGGAGCTTCGAGAAGAGCCTCTTAACGGTGACTCCGAGCTTGATGATCTTCAAGCTCTTCCTCTCAACCTTAACTACGCCGTCTCTCAGAGCCTCTTCCAAGACGAGCTTGTTCAGGCCTTTGATCCCGCATGGAATCTCTTGGCTCCCAACCAAGGCTAGGTATGAAAGGTCCCTGTTCTGCTCGTTCAGGATTTTTGAGAAGAGGTAGCAGACGGTTGCTCCTGAAAAGTCTTCTTCGCCTTTAAACCCGTAATTCTCCAAGTTGAGGTCGTATACCCTCGGGTCCTCTGACGTTTGAGGGTTGTGGTGGTCGAGTATTATCGTGAGGTTTCTCCCCCGGTTGAACTCCGCGATGAGGTCGCCGTGGGCCGACCCGATGTCCGCGTAAATTATTATTCCGTCCCACTCCTTGTGAATGGACTGTATGACCTCCGGGTAAACCTTCTCTAGGCACAGAAGCCTAACGGCGTAGCCTTCCCTCTCGGCGGCCTCCTTAATCGTTGCGGCTGAGGAGAGCCCGTCAGCGTCGTCGTGGTGGACCAGAAGTATCTTCTCCGTCCCGGAGCGTCTCATCTCCGAGACCGCTTCTGAGGCTCTCTCGACAAACCCCCCTATGCTCATGGTTGGCCTCCAAATAGTTTAGTGCTGGGTCCTCCATTTAAGCCCTAAACCTATAACCGTTCTGAGACCGTCTTGAGAATGTCTGAACGCGTTATTATGCCGACGATTTTTTGGTTCTTCACGACTAGAACTCCCGGGTGCCTTTCCAGCAGGGACTTTGCAACTGTTATGTCCGTATCCTCCGAGACCCTTGGGAGGGGGGGACTCATTACCTTCTCCACCTTCTCGTCGGCGATCGTCGGGTTTAGATTCTTGAGGATGTCCTCTTCGGTGATTGTGCCTATGACCCTGTCCCCGTCCATGACTGGGAGCTGTGATATGGCGTGCCTAACCATGAGGTCGCTTACATAATGGATATTGTCCACGGGCTTGACCGAGATCACGCCTTTCGTCATTATGTCTCGGCACTTCTTCTCTTTACCTTTGAGGAGAACCTCCATTATCTTGTTCACGGTTGAGAGTCTTGGGTCCACCTTCTCGTTCTCGATCTTGGCGATGTGGGCCTGCGAGACCCCGACGAGCTCTGCGAGCTGGCTCTGGGTCAGCCCGGCTTCAACCCTCAGCCTTCTTATGGTGGAGCCTCTTATCAGCAACAGATAACCTCCAGTTATTTTTCATAGAAGTTAATGGCATAAGTTATATATTAGCATATCCTTATAAAGACAGAAGGCTACCGAAAAAAAGGCGTTGCCTATGAGAAATATAATTGTTAACGGTTTGAAGCAGACTCCCCTAGAGGAGCAGAGATTCGAGATAGTGGAGAGGAAGGGGCTAGGCCACCCTGACACGATATGTGACTCCATAATGAACGAGGTCTCCGTCAAGCTGAGCAAGGAGTACCTAAAACTCTTCGGGTTCGTGATGCATCACAACATCGATAAGGCTCTACTCGTCGCCGGAGAGGTTGAGACGAGGTTTGGAGGGGGCGTAGTGAAAAGCCCCATGAAGCTGATCTTCGGAGACCGAGCCACCTACAAAGTCGACGAGGTTGAGGTGCCGGTGAAGGAGATAGCCATCCAAACGGCGAAGGAGTGGATTCGGGAGAACTTGAGGTTTGTGGACCCTGAGAAGCATGTCAAATATCAAGTGGAGATAAAACCCGGCTCTACGGCGCTAACCGACATCTTCAGGAGGGGAGGAAGAACCTTGGGAGCCAACGATACATCCGCGGCTGTTGGGTGGGCTCCCCTGACCAAGACCGAGGTCACAGTCCTCAACCTCGAGAAATACCTAAACTCTAAGGAATTTAAGAGGAGGTTCCCGGAGTCAGGGGAGGATGTGAAGGTTATGGGGTTCAGGTACGGCGATAAACTCGACCTAACGATCTCGATGGCCTTCGTCGACAGGTTCTTCAACGACGAGAAAGAATACTTCGAGAAGAAAGAGGAGGTTCTGAACGAGATAAACGGGTTCCTCGAGGAGAAGAAAAACGAATTTAAGGAGATAAAGGTTCACCTGAACACTCTCGATAGGGCGGACAGGGGGATCGACGGAATCTACCTAACTGTCTTGGGGACGAGCGCTGATGGAGCCGACTCAGGGCAGATAGGGAGAGGAAACATGACAAACGGCCTCATATCGCTGAATAGGCCTCAATGTTCGGAGGCGGCGGCCGGGAAGAACCCTGTCAGCCACGTAGGGAAGATATACAACCTACTAACCCACAAGATCGCGAGGGAGATATACGAGCACGTGGACGGCTTAAGAGAGGTCTACGTCTGGATACTGAGCAAGATCGGCCAGCCGATAGACCAGCCTGCCGTAGCCGCCGTTCAAGTCATAACGGAGCCGGGAACGTCCATAAAGCCCCTGAAGAAGAGCATAGAACGGATCGTGGACTTCGAGCTCGAGAATATAGACAAGTTCTGCATGGACCTGGCCTACGGGAGACTCTCAATCTGCTAGCTTTACCCCTGCTCCATTCAACCTCTCATGTAAATATCACAACTCAGGCGTGGTGCATACATGGTTAATTAAACGCATCATCTCTCTCTTTTCAACTTCGTTCCCAGCTTGATTCTTTCATCAAAGAAACCTTACGCGTAGTTTTTGTTGTTAGCTATTTGTGGGCTCGACGGCTGGCCGTGAATTCTTCCGTAAAGGTTATATAGTTTTTGTGCATATTCACATTTTGGTATTAACGTGCGTAATCACAGAAAGAGGTGAAAAAGAATGGGTTACAGGTATAGATGGATGTACTACCTAACAGGCCTCCCTGGATGGATAAGATTCGGGTTTTCACCCGGATGGATAGGCAGGTCTCCAACCGGACTTCCGCCGACGGCTCAATGGCTGATGCAAAGCGGGCTCCTACCGCAGTTCATGCAGTATCTACAAACGACGGCTCCCACAGCGGTGCCGCCAACCGGAACTCCAGCGGCGCCTACGCAGTTCCCAGCACCCTTCGCTCCGCAGTTCACAAAGGAACAGGAGAAGCAGATGCTCGAACAGCAGGTCAAGATGCTGGAATCTCAGCTAGAGGCGCTTAGAAAAAGGCTTGAAGAGC